>CAZUCM010000330.1:0-4180 GCA_964619235.1 uncultured Terriglobales bacterium | reverse complement strand
CCAGGGAGATAGTGCTATTCAAAAATATGAGAACCAAAAATCGTAACAAACTAACGCCGTATGCCGCAAATGTATGTGTACCTGCCGGAAGAACAGGGGACAGGGGCCAACGAGCAGGGTGACCACCATTGTACGTCATTTACGCCTTTTCCGAATCAATCATTGCTCCGTGGCACCGGTTGTGTTGAAATCTCAGCATGAAGAAGTGGAGAGGTGACCGGAAGCGCCGCGGTCCGCAAGCGCCCAGCGCCCCGGCCGAGCAAGAGCAAAAGCCTTTACAGCCGCAGGACTCCGAAGTTTTTGTGGAACCGGAGATGGCTCCTGTGCATGTCGCGGACTCCAAGTCCGCCGATGAACCGTTAGAGGAGGCTGGAATGCCTTCCAAAGAATCTCCTAAGAGCCCGCGGCCGCGCGCTCGCCGCCGCAAGAAGAAACCGGCCGGCGCCCCGGCACTCCCGCGCTCCGTTCCCGAACCCCTGATGCCGGCTTACACCGAGACCGAAGGCCCCCGGCCCACCTCCCCGGTTCGTGTGGCTCCCGGAGCCCCAACCGGCGAAGCTGCGGAGCTGGATGAGCCCGTGGAATCTCCGGTGGATGCGATGCCGGAAGCGGTGCTGGAGCCAATGCCGGAGCCTGTGCCTGAGCCGCTACTGGTGCCGCCGCCGTCCGCCGTCGCCGCCGCGGTTTCCGCGCCAACTGCGCAGGCGCCGGCCAAGCGCTCCTCCAAGGGAGCGGTGATTCTCAGCGTCGGACTGCCTGGCTCGGGTAAAACGACCTGGTTCAAACGCAAGGGGGTTACGCCGCTTTCCAGCGATTTATTGCGTACCCTGTTGTTTGACGATGCCACCGAACAGCGGCATCAGGACCTGGTGTTTTCCAGCCTAAGATACCTGCTGCGCACCCGCATGATGGCGCGCATGCCCATGAATTACGTGGACGCCACCAATCTTTCTCCCAAAGAGCGGCGCCACTGGATTCGCATGGCGAAGGAATTCGGCTACGAAGCCCATGCCGTGTATTTCGACGTTCCCCTGGAGACCTGCCTGGAGCGCAACCACAAACGGCAACGCGTGGTGCCCGAAGACGTGATGCAGCGCATGTCGGCCAAATTGCGTCCGCCCACATTTGAGGAAGGTTTCACCAAAATTGTCGTGGTGCGGGTTAAGCATCGGCCTCAACCGGAGGGCGAACAGCCGTTTGCAGCAACAGAGCGGGATTCCATGACCGATGCAGCTCCCGAAGCTGAAATCGAGCAGCAGGGCAGGGAAGAAGAACAGGGATTCGAATAAGGTTATTCTCGAGCAGCGGCAATCAAGTATTTCAGGGCTTGACAATAGTTACCGGCAGCTCCTGCTGCACGGATGGGTCCGCGATTGCCTCCTCTTCGAGCGGGACAGTAACCTTGAGAAATGTCAATTTTCCCGCACTGGCTGCCGGCGGGGGTGCGGTGAGTGTATCAGGGAGCGGAAGCCTGTTGCTGGATCACGTGGTTGTTTCAAGCGCAATGGTCAGCGTGTACAGCGCGACGACTGGCACAATCACCATGCGGGACTCAAACCTGCTGGTCTCCGGCGACAACGTCATCGAGGGCGGTGGCACGTGGAATATATATAGCACCGCGCTCTCTACCACCCCGGATAACAACGAGTCGGTGTTCTATGATATGAGCGGGACGGTAAATCTGTATGCTGGGACCACAGCGATTGGGCTGGGGTCTGGATGTACCCCAAATATTTACGTTTATCCTGGCGTATATTTTGGTACTTCGTCGAAGGGTTGCACTTGGATGTCATCGCAGTAACGATGATGAAGTGAGTTCGTTCCGTTGCGCGCTTGGTGTCGGCGATCCTCGTGGTTGCTGACGTTTGCGAGGTGCCCGGTTGGGCACCTAGCGTTTCGTTGCGCTTTTCTTTGTTTCCGGGGAAGTTCCTTTTTTCTCGTGCAATCCTGGTGACAGGCACCTTGTTTCCTCGGCTTACCAGCGAAGCAGTTGGTACAAGTTACTGTAATCGTCGCTCCACGGCTTGATGACACGCGTGATCTGGATGGGGTGCGCCGGATGGGCCAGCGCAGGCATACGTAAGATGCCGGAGTTTCGCGAGATAAGCACCCATTCCGCCAGCGAAGTATCGATCTCAACGCTGTCCAGGTTCTGATCGGCGGCCAGCACCGCTACAAGCGGCTGCAGCTCGAGAGCCGCGGTGCTGAGATGGAAGGCAATGACCGAATCGGGACCCCGCAGTTCGCGCAAATACACCTCTATGGCCTCGCGGGTGAGCAGGTGGACAGGGATCGCGTCTCCGCTGAACGCGTCAATAACCAGGATGTCGAAATTCTGAGACTCGCCGCGAGCGACTTCCTCCTGCATCAGAATGCGGCCGTCCCCAATGGCAACATCGACGTGCGCGGCCGAAGACTGTACAAAGGTGAAAATCGGATGCGCTCCGCGAGAAAGATCGGCCACGGCGGGATCAATTTCGTAAAACCGGTAGTAGTCACCCCGCCGGCCATAGGCGGCCAAGGTGCCGGCACCCATTCCCACCACTCCGACGCGCAACTGGGTCCGGCCAGCGGGCCGGGGATACCCGTCCAGAAGCAACCCAATTCCGCTCTCACGGGAATAATAGGCGGTCGGTGAAACTGCAGGCTCCGGCCAGGAACAGCAAGGCGAAAACGGAAAGGATCAGGCGGCCAAACCGCAGGCGGTAGAACCATGAGTCCTGGTCGCGGAGCAGAGTAATCAGCACTAACACTCCGCAGCCCAAGAGCGCAATTTGGAATTCCCAGTACCGGTCGAAGAGGTTCGGCGCCAGCAAGACCACGCCCGCGCTTCCCAAAGCGCCGCCGCTGCCGACCATCAAATAAAACGAAGTCAGATGTTTCGGGTTCGGTTTCAGCCGCGCCAGCTCCCCGTGGCAAACCATGCAGACGGCCAAAAGTGTCGCGCTAAAAATCCCCACGAGCCAGCCAACGTGAATCCTCGAATCCCTCGGCAGGACCTCAAGCGAGAATAAGGCCAGCAGGAAATACAGAGGGAGAAAAATCTCCCTCCGGTACCAGCGAACATGATCGAAACAGATGATGAAGGACAGGAGATAAAGGCTGAGGGGCAAAACCCAGAGCAGCGGAAAGGTGGACACCTGCTGGCAAAGCTGGTTCGTGGTTGCCAGCAGCATGGTGGTGGAGCAGCCGGCCAGTGCCAGCCACACCAGCCTGGGCTGAGGAGTGGCCTTGACCGGCTTTCTCTTCCGGGCGCCAGCAGGTGCCACCGGCGTTTGCCGCGGGGTAAGAAACGCGCCAATGCTCGCCAGGATCAAAAAAGCACCGTACCCAATGGTCCAAACCCAGGCCTGCATCGACAGGGTCAACAGCCGCTCCACCAGCAGCGGATAGGTCAACAGTCCCAGCATCGATCCCAAGTTTGACAAGGCGTAGAGCCGGTAGGGAGATGCCCCGTTCAGCCGGCTAAGCCAGCTCTGCAGCAAAGGACTGGTCGCGGAAAGCAGCATACATTGAAACCCGACCGCGGTGACCAGCACCAGCGTTATGTGCCAGACGGGGTGCGCAGTATCGCCCGATTTCCAGTGACCGGGCAAAATTGGTGACGGCCATGACCTCGCCAGCAGCGCAATGACAAGGCCGGAACCCGCCAGGAGAGACACATGGGTAATCTTCTGCAACCTGAGACTTAATTTGGCGCAGATCAAGGCTGCATAGCCATAACCGACCAGCAAAAAAAGCTGAAAAATCAGAAGTGCGGTGCTCCAAACCGAGGCTCCGCCCCCAAATCGCGGAAGCAAGAACTTGCCCATGATGAGCTCCACCTGAAAGAGGAGGAATGCGCTCAGGAATATGGCAGGGGCATGGACCCGGCCCGCTGCCCCAATGGGCTCCGCTGTGGCCTGCTCGCGTGTCTGGGCCGGATCCATGGTCTGCGTTTCAATCATGCCTATTTTTCCCTAATTCCACCAGAGCACCAATATCGCTGTCGGGGCCGGCAGCACCGAACCGAAAAGCGCCGGCTCACTCTTAAGACTCTACCTAATATAACCGCAAAATCGACTGCCGCAGCAGGGGCAACGCAAGTAAAATTGGGGACATCCATGCTAGGTTGAAGTCAAGGAAAAACGGGGTTTTCGCTGCACTTAGCGGGTACTCCCGAAGCGCGGTGGTAGTAGTT
>CAZUCM010000329.1:0-4252 GCA_964619235.1 uncultured Terriglobales bacterium | reverse complement strand
TTCGTTGGTGACGTGCGGAATCACCTGCACGGTTTTGCCCAGATAATCGCCGCGCCGTTCCTTGGCGATAATCTGCTCGTAGATCTTGCCCGTGGTCCAGTTGTGGTCGCGGGTGAGCTTGGTGTGAGTAAACCGCTCGTAATGCCCGAGGTCAAGGTCGGTTTCCGCGCCGTCGTCGGTGACGAAGACTTCGCCGTGCTGGAAAGGCGACATGGTGCCCGGATCGACGTTCAGGTAGGGGTCAAATTTCTGCAACGACACCTTCAGGCCGCGGCTCTCCAATAAGCAGCCGATCGATGCCGCCGCCAGGCCCTTGCCTAACGACGAAACTACTCCCCCGGTGACAAAAATATACTTAGCTGCCATTGCCGCCTCGTTCCCAAAGAGAAATGAAGTTTAGATGTGTGGAGGGGTTCATTACCCATTATGCCTGAATTGCGGGGGCTGAGGCTAGAGATTGTGGCAGAATGTTCGTCTAAAATATCAACGCCATGTGCAAATCATCGATCCGCGGGCTGATGGTACTGATGCTGTTGAGTCTGGCGCCGTTGGCGAGCGGTCAATCGCCCGCCCGGCAGGCGCAGGAGCCTTCGACCTCGCCCTTGCCGGCCGGCCTGTCCATCCGCCGCCTGATTCTGAAAGACGGATCGTACCAGGTGGTGGAAAAGCTGGAAGTGCGTGGCGACCGCGTGCGTTATTTGAGTGCGGAACGTTACGAGTGGGAAGAGGTGCCGGCTTCCCTGGTGGACTGGGCGGCCACGGAGAAATATGCGCGCGAAGGCGGCAAACCGGAGACTTCGCCCGAGGCCCGGGAGATCGACGCGGAAGAACAGGCCGAACGCCAGAAAGAGGAAGCCCGCTCCCCGCTGGTGGCTCCCGGACTGCGCCTGCCGGACACGGGCGGTGTTTTTCTGCTTGACGTGTATCAGGGGGAAGCTCAGCTCAATGAATTGACCCAGAACGGCAGCGAGATCAAGCGGAATACCGGCGGCAATATTTTGCGATCGACGGTGAATCCTCTGGCCGGCCAGAAAGAGAGCATCGAGCTGAAAGGGCAGCACGCGCGAATCCAGGCACACGTCAAGAATCCGTTCTTCTATTTCAACGTGGCGCCGGAAGCCGATGCCGGCGGAGGGCCGCGGAAAGATTCGGGTTGTAACGGCAGGTTTCGCATTGTGCGGGCCGAGGCGATCCCCAAGAAAGACGTGCGCGTCGTCGGCAAGGTGAATGTCGCCATCTACGGAAAGGTCAGCCAGCAGGAGCAGTGGATCTCCACCAAATGCGAGACCGTCACCAGCCAGGCCGGCGCGGATTCGTGGACGAAACTTACACCTGAGGAGCCGATGGAGCCGGGCGAGTACGCGGTGGTCGAGATGCTGGAGAATAACCAGATGAATCTTTACGTCTGGGATTTCGGCGTCAACCTGAAAGCGCCGCCGAACGCGGGCGCATGGTTTGGGGGACAACCCTGAAGACCGTTCCAGGTTTCACGTTCCACGTTTCACCTTTCACGTCAGCAAAGCCAGCAATTATCCCGGTAGCCCGTCATCCGTATTTTGGTTACAGGCAGGCAAACTTGCCGTGGGTTGCCGATGACCATTGGCGGGAGAAGCGAGGAACGTGAAAGGATTTCCTACTCGATCAGTCCGCGTTGGGCGACGCTGACGTTGTCGCGGGTGGTGTTCTTGACGGCATACATCATTTCGTCGGCCTGGCGGATGATTTCGTGGGTGGTGCGGCCGTCTTCGGGGTAGGTGGCCACGCCGATGCTGGCGCGCACGTTCAGTTGCAAGTCTTCGGCCTGCAGGAACGAGCTGTTGCGGAAGGTCTGCAGCAGGCGCCTGGCGACGACCAGGGCGGAGTCTTTTCCGGTTTGCGGCAGCAGGATGACGAATTCGTCTCCGCCGTAACGAAAGGCGGAGTCGATCAGCCGCAAGTTGGCTTTGATGGCATAGCCCACCTCGGCCAGCAGTTTGCTTCCGGTCAGGTGGCCATGGGTATCGTTGACGTGCTTGAAATAGTCCAGGTCGATGAACAGCACGGTGAATTCGTAGCCGAAGCGGGCCGAGCGGTAGACCTCCGATTCCAGGGTCTTGTAGAGATGCCGCGCGTTGTATAAACCGGTGCAATCGTCGGTGATGGTGAGTTCCTGGATGCGCTCGACGGAACGGGCATTATCGATGGCAATCGCCGCGTAGTCGCAAAGCGCGTGCAGGAAGAAAACTTCGCTTTCGTTGAATTCCTCCATCTGCACGTTGATGAGCTGAATCACGCCCAGCACGCGGAGCTTGGATTTCAGCGGAATACAGACAATGGAGCGGGTTTTCCAGCGCGTGAGTTCGTCAATCCGTTTGGCGAAGCGCGGGTCTTTATATACGTCGGGGACGATGAGTCCTTCCCCGTGGCGGGCCACCCAACCGGCGATGCCTTCGCCCATTTTCAGGCGCACGTTTTTCAGCGTGTCGGCCGCTTCGCCCACGGCAATGGCGAAGTACAGCTCATCTTTTTGCTCGTCCACCATGAGCAGGGACCAGTTGTCGGGGCGGAAGTATTCGGCCACCTTTTCCATGATCGTCTGCAGGATGGAATCCAGGTTCAAGGAGGAAGTTAAGGCCTTGGCGACATCATGGAAGATATTTGCTTCCTGCACCTGCCGCTTGCGGTCCGTGCTTGTGGCCTCATCCATGAACTCTTCCCCGTTAAGCTTGTGGCTGGGCGGCATTATACGAACACCGGCCGCGAGTCACAACCCATCTCCGTTGGGGCTGCACCCCAAAGGTAATGCCGTGGGATCAACCTGCGGCAACCCGGCCCAGCCATGGCGGAGAAGGGGTTTTCGTTTGACATTGTCAAGGGCCGAAACCTATGATGCCAATACTATTCCAACACATCTTCGCTTGGTATTCGATGCTTTTCTAAGAGCGTCGAGGCGATGTGTGAGCGGGAGAGAAGCTTGGGATTCGGCGAACGGATGCGGCGTGAGCGCGAGATGCGGGGCATCACGCTGGACGAGATAGCCAACGCGACAAAAATCGGCAGCCGCACACTGCGGGCGCTGGAGGAAGAGGATTTCTCCAAATTGCCCGGTGGGATCTTCAATAAGGGATTCGTGCGGTCCTATGCCCGCTATCTGGGAATCGACGAAGAGCAGGCAGTGGCGGATTACATGGCCGCTATGGAGGAAACCAGGCCGGGCGATGCGGCCGACTCGGTCTATCCCAGAAGAGCGGAGTCGAAATGGAAGCCTCCGAAGGAGGAGGGCCGCTCGACGGATTATAGCGATCTGCCATGGAAGCCCCTGCTGCTCCTGCTTCTGTTCATGGCGGGGATTTTTATGGTGTGGCATTTTCGCCACTCCGCGATCGATCATGTGCGGCAATGGGAGGCGCACTGGCGCCAATCGCGGCAACAGACAAAGGCTGTGACCCCGGGTTCTCCGGTTATGCCCGCCCCGGCGGCCGCTTCGGCAACGACGGTTCCGGCCCAGAAGGCAGGGGAGGTTCCCCCGCCTCCCGCGGTTGCAAGCCCTTCGCCGGCGGAGACATTGCCGGAAGCGGCGCCCTCGCCCCAGCCGCCGGTGGTCAACAATACCGCCGAGGCGCCGGCTGCCGAGTTTGCGGTGCTGTTCCATGCGCGCGAGGACTCGTGGGTGTCGATTACGGCCGACGGAAGCGACGTCATGAAAGGCATGTTGAACGCCCGGCATGAAATCACCGTGCGGGCGAGGCAAAAGATCACATTGGTGGCGGGCGATGCCGCCGGCATCGAATATTCGTTCAACGGCCAACCCCAGGTTGCACTTGGCGGAAAGAGTAATGAAGCTCGCACGGTCAGCTTTACCTCTGCGGGGCTTCAGTCGCAGCCTTAGTCGGGGCGTGCCGCCCCTCTGAAGTGAGTAAAATCATTGCTCCGCGGCTGGAAATTCTGCTAACTTATTGGGAGTGGGGTTTTCGTGCTAATTCCGGCTTGGGGCGCAAAAATCTTCCAGCCGCGCCACGTTGAGCAGATGCTGCGCATCTGCCATAAAGATTAAGGAGTATGCCTTGTCATCCAAGAATCGATTTTTGTTTACCTCTGAGTCTGTGACCGAGGGGTACCCTGACAAAATTGCCGATCAGATTTCTGATGCAATCCTGGATGCCTGCATCGAGCAGGACCAATACAGCCGGGTGGCCTGCGAGACCTTGCTGACCACGGGATTGGCCTTTATCGCGGGAGAAATTACCACGAAAGCCTATGTGGATTTCCCGTC
>CAZUCM010000328.1:0-4262 GCA_964619235.1 uncultured Terriglobales bacterium | reverse complement strand
CCAAGGTTGTCGTGGCTGGCTTACAGGAATTCCGGGCGCATCAACTGAGCGCGGATATTCCGGGCGAAGATATCGAAGCGTCCAAGCGCGCACTGGAGCGCTCGGAAGCCATCGTGCACGCCGAACTGAAGCGCGGCGTCAGCGGCCTGGCCACCATCGGTTCCACCGCTCCCTTCGTGGGACTGTTCGGCACCGTGGTCGGCATCTTGAACGCATTCCGTTCGATCGCGAGCAACAAGGCCACCGGTCTGGGCGCCGTCGCCGGCGGTATTTCCGAGGCCCTGGTGACCACCGCTATCGGTCTGTTCGTGGCCATCCCGGCCGTGATGATGTACAACTACCTCAGCGGACGCGTGGAAGCATTTGACGTCGAAATGGACAACAGCTCCAGTGAGCTGGTGGATTATTTCCTGAAGCGGCGTAACGTGGCGAAGCGGTAGTCGAGCATACCTCCTCAGGGATCCGGAGCGCCCCAGCGGGCGCTCCGGCTTCCCGGTTCGCCGGGAAGATGGGACACCGGGGCAGGCGCGCCGAAATGGTGCGGGAGCAGGCTAATGGCAGCAAAAGACAAAAAGAAAAAAGTAAAAAGCGCAAGTATGAGTTCCAACATCAACGTCACGCCGATGGTGGACGTGATGCTGGTGCTGTTGATCATCTTCATGGTGATCACGCCCATGCTGCAGAAGGGGCGCAGCGTGGATTTGGCGCAGACCAATAACCCCATTCAAATGCCCGATGCCGATAAGGAAGATGCCCTGGTGGTGGCGATTCTCCACAATGGCGATATTTTCTTCGGCGACGATAAGATGCCGGAGCCCGAGGCTTTGACGCCCAAAGTCAAGGAGCGGCTCTCCAACCGTCCGGAAAAAAGGATCTACATCAAGGCCGACGCGTACACCAAGTATAAGAACGTCGTCGAGGTCGTGGACGCTGTCCGCGCCGCCGGAGTAGACCAGGTCGGACTGTTGACCGAACGGCGCAAAGCAGGATCGTTTGAAGGCGGGCAATAGAAGAACCGTGTCCGTGCCACGGCACGAACGCGCTCGATGAGGGAACTAGTATGGGAATGACAGCAGGAGGGTCCGGAAGCGGCCCCTCAGCCGACATGAACGTGACGCCGTTGATCGACGTTTTGCTGGTGTTGTTGATTATCTTTATGGTGATCACGCCGTTGACCCCCAAGGGGCTCGACGCCTTGGTGCCCCAGCCCCCGAAGAAGGACCAACCGGCTGACCCAAATCCCGACCGCACGGTTGTCGTGCAGTTGATCAAAGCCGGCAGCGGGGACCCGATCGTCAAGATCAACCAGGACGAAGTCAAGATGAGCGACCTTCAGGGCAAGTTGACCGCGATCTATAAGGAACGCGCCGAGAAGGTTATGTTCGTCAAGGCGGACGACGATCTGATGTTCTACCAGATCGCGCAGGTCATCGACATGGCCCATACCGCCGGTGTCGATAAGGTGGGGCTGATTACGGCCAAGGTGGAAGCGGGCGGATAGTTGCCGGGCTTTTCCCGCGGCCGCGGCAATGGAAGGTCAAGGACGCCTGGGACGGCGGGAAGCGTGGAGAGGATGCGGGACTTTCCGGCATCGTTTCTCCGCAGTGCGCCGTACCGATCGCGTCCGCAGTATTTGAGATCGTAAGTTTGGAGACGCAATTATGAAGAATAGCGTGCGAGTGTTGGCGTTGATGGCGACCGTGGCCCTGCTGATGAGCGGCGTGGGTTGCAACAAGCTGAAGGCGCGCGACCAGTTAAACAAGGGCGTGCAGGCCTTCAAGAACGCCAAGTACGAAGAAGCGATCGAACATTTCAACCAGTCGGTGGAGCTGGACCCCAGCCTGCTGACGGCGCGCTTGTACCTGGGCACGGCTTATATGCAGCAGTACATCCCCGGCGCCGATACGCCGGAGAATAACCGCAATGCCCAGTTGGCGATTGAAGAATTCAAGAAGGTGCTGGCTGCCGGCAACTCCACCCGGGAGAACAAGCTGCACGGCCTCAAGAGCATCGCTTCGCTGTACTACAACATGAAGGAATTCGACAAGTCGACGGACTATTACCGGCAGGCGAGCGACGTCGATCCCAACGATCCGGAAATCTATTACATGCTGGGCGTGATCGACTGGGCCGATACCTATAAGACCGCGGCTGACGTGAAAGCCAAGATCGGGTTGAAGGTGGATGATGCCTTCAAAGCCAAGGGCAAGGAAGACCTGAAGGTGTGCCAGCAGTTGAGCAGTACGAATGGCCCCAAGGTCACCGAAGGCCTGGATGCGCTGGACAAGGCGCTGAAACTGCGGCCCGAGTATGAAGATGCCATGGCCTATATGAACCTGTTGTACCGCCGCAAGGCCGATATCGAATGCGGCAATCCCCAGGCTCATGCCGCCGATCTGAAGATGGCCGACCAGTGGTCCGACAAGACCATGGCGGTGCGCAAGGAGAAAGCCGAAAAGGCCCAGCAGGCACCCGCCGGCATCGTCCTGGATACGCCCAAAGGCCAGTAATTACCTTACCGTCGTAAACTTCAAAACGCCCTCTCCCGCAGGAGAGGGCGTTTTGCTTACTGGATGTTCCCGGTCTCAGAAGGTGCGCCGGCGGCCTTATGGCGACGGCAAGCTTTCCGTGTAAGGCTTTACCCGCCTGTTAGCGGATTAATTTCTACTCATTGTCACTTTTGTAAAGCCCTTCAACTCAAGTCGATATAGCCGCTGCCGATTCCTACTCTAAGCAGTCAATCGAATTCCCCGCTTGGAGAGAGCACATGAAGTACGCAGTGGAAAGTCGCAGCGCAGTGATTCTGTTCACGCTCTTCTGTTTGTTGAGCGCCAATTTTGCATTTGCCGGCGAAACCCCCACCAGTCTGGCCGGCGCTACCGTAGTCGATGCCGCAAGAGCCAAAACGCTGATGGACGGCGGAGCGGTCATGATTGATGCGCGCGTGGCGAATGAATACGCGGACGCGCATATCAAGGGCGCCAAAAGTATTCCGTACAAGGAAAAGAGCGTCAAGGCGGTGAACTACAATGCGGCGGAAGACAGCTTTGACCTCAGCAAGCTGCCCACGGCGAAGACCGCACCTGTCATCTTTGCCTGTAACGGCGCCGAATGCTGGAAGAGCTACAAGGCCGCCAGCTGCGCAATTAAGGCGGGCTACAAGAAAGTGTATTGGCTGCGCGGCGGACTTCCCGAATGGAAAGCCAAGGGCTTGCCGGTGGAATAGGCCGCGAATCGATGGTTGGGAGTTCTGACGTGAAGAGTTCGCGTTACAGAACGAAAGTGCCATCGCCGGTTGGGGAAAGATATGCGCAAAACACTGAAGGCTAAGCTGCTTGCCGCGCTCATACTGATGGGCGCGGCTCTGGCGTTGTTGACCGCGATCGACGTATATAGCGTCAACCGGGGCGTACAGTCTCTTTCCGACGTGTACGAACACCGCGTGGAGCCGGTCACCGCCATCCAGGAGATCGACCGCAATCTCAAGGAAATCCGCTTTCGCATGGCCGGAGTGCTGCTTGATCAAATGCCTGCGGTCGGATCCTTGAATCAGTTGAAAGAAGCCGAGGTGGCAATTCCGAAGCAATGGGCGATCTTCAAGGATTGCATGAACGGAGTTTCCGTATCTCCAGACTCCCGGCAATTGATCGAAAAGATTGATCAGGAACTTCCGGCGTTTGCTTCTTTTTCCGGCAAATTGGCCGGTGCTTATGCTGCCGAGGACAAGAAGGCATTGGCGTCCATGCTGGAGGACGAGTGGCCGATGATTCAATCCTCACTGGCCAAGCCGGTTGAGCGGCTCATTCCCGAAGAGCAAAAAGCAGTGAAAGAAACCTACGAAGGCAGCCGGGCGGCGGGATCCGGCCTTATCATGATGGGCCTGGCCGCCTTCTTGGGCGGCGTGGTGGTTCTGGCGGCGATTGGTTTGCTTTCGTTCCGCCTGGTGCTTCGTCCGCTGCAAAAGACCGTAGCGGTGCTGGGTGCGGTAGCGCAGCGTGATCTCACCCAATCTTTGGAGATTCGCTCCGACGATGAAATTGGCTGGCTGGCCCGATCGCTGAACCAGGCGGTTGCGGCCATGGGGGATGCCATAGGATCCATTCATCGAGCCTCGCAGCAGCTGGATGGTTCGGCTGAGGGACTGTACGCATCCGCCATGGAAAGTGTTGAAGGGGCGAAGGGCCAGGCCGATCAAACCCAGATTGTGGCCACCGCTATGCACGAAATGTCCAGCACGGTTCAGCAGGTGTCGGAACAGTCTC
>CAZUCM010000327.1:0-4267 GCA_964619235.1 uncultured Terriglobales bacterium | reverse complement strand
TCGATCACGGCGGGACCATTGGCCGTGTCCTCCACCAGCGTAGCCTGTATGCGGCGCTCTCCCCGCTCGCTGCGGATCGCCTTCTCCGTAGCGCTCATGCCCAGATGGGCGTTAATCACATTCAGCAGATAGCGTTTGCGGCCTTTGATTCCGATGCGCCCGATGGCCACAAAGTCCGCCGTGGCAGACTCCTTGAAGGCGCAGTCGGCGGAGATAATCTCCACATCGAAGTTTGCCGGCAGACACTCGTCCGGCTCGCCGGTGTGCGGATCGACGCCGCCGTAGTAGCGCACATGCCGGCGCTTGATAATGTTGCCTTCCAGTGGCGCCGGCCGCTGCTGATACTGTCCGGCATAGATCAGCCCGCGCGACTTCAGATTGGCAACCACATCCGGCGTAAAGCGCTCCGGCTGCAGCACCTCGCCCGGCGCACGGGTGATCGCCTGCGTGCCGCTGGGGAAGGGCCAACATTCTTCCTCTTCCGCTTCCAGAGGAATTTTGAGGTGCGTCCATTGGCCGGCCTCGGTCTCCAGCAGGAAGCCGGTGAGATCCCGTTCATGCAGCCGCTGCATGATCACCACGATCGCGCCGGTCGCCGGATCGTTCAGCCGGCTGCGCAGGGTGTTGTCGAACCAGTCGTTGGCGCTCTTACGCTCAGCGTCAGATAGTGCCTGATCGGCGGAGAGCGGATCGTCGATGATCAGCGTGTCGCCGCCCTTGCCGGTGGTTGTGGCGCCAACCGAGGTGGCAATCATCTGGCCGCGACGATCGTTATCGAACTGGGTCTTCAGGTCCTGGCCTTCGCCGATGCGAAAGCGGCGGCCCCAATGTTCCTGGTACCACTCGCTGCCCAATAAAAGGCGGCGGGCGATACTGTGCTCGGTGCTCAGGTCCTTCGAGTAGGATGCGCACAGAAAAGCATGGCCCGGGTCACAGGTCCAGGTCCAACACGGAAAGCAGATGGTGGCAATCGTGCTTTTGGCGGTGCGAGGCGGCACGTTGATGATCAGCCGCCGCACCTTTCGCGCCTTAACCAGTTCGAGATACTCGCACAACAGGTCATAGTGCCAGCTCCAGATGAGTTTGCGTCCAGGGTTAAGCAGTTCCCAAGCGTCGCAGACAAAGGCGGCAAGGCCGGTCTTATTCGCTTTCTTCCGCTGCAGTTCCGCCTTGGCCTTCTTCCCTCGCGGGGTCCTTGAGCGCCGAACCGGTTTCTTCTTCTTTTTTGAGACGATGAATTTCCTGCTCAAGTTCTTCCTCGCTCATGGCCTCGAGTTCGGCGTCCTCTTCGGCCTCGGCCGCGTCCTGTTCCTCGGCCGCCGTTGGCAACTCGGATTCGTATAAGAAGCGCGTACACGGCGGGTTGGCGCTTTGTTTAACGAGCCGATACATCTGCTGGCGCACGGTCAGACAGCGCTGCAGGCGTCCTAATCTGAGTTGGCCGGCATATTGCCGCTCCAGGAATTCCACCGTGATATTGAACTCCTCGGCGATTTCCTCGTTGGTGCAACCCCACTCGGCCAACTGCGTGACGCGGGGCGGGCCGGTCTTAGGTTCGAAATCATCGTCGTCCGTGCCGGCTTCTTTGCGTCTCATAGCGTACCCACAGGGCACAGGCCGGCGTGATTCGGCGCCCAGGCTGCAACCATGCCCACGGCACGCGGATCGCCGCAGGCGTTCGCATGGATCACACGTTCGCCCATGTAGCAGGAGGTGTCTCGCACCTGGCCAATCTCGCCGTCAAACTTATGACCGGTGAGCCGCAAGGCCAGTCCTCGGCGCTGTACCCGTTCGGCCGAGCCGTTGCGCACCATCTCGCCGGCTTCGGCCAAGGTCACGTAAAGAAGAATCGCCGCACCAATTCGGGCGTACACGGGATAGGTCTTGATCTCTCGGGACAAGAAGATTTCCTTTCAGCCAGTAGCTGGTAGTGAGTGGCTGGTTGTCAGGGGCCGAAGCTACATCTGGCGACGCGCAAGGATATGCGCATCTTCGGGGAGCAGGTGAGTCCGGGCGACCGCGGCGCCTTCATGCTGAAAATGTTTTAGCCCCACTCCGTGCCGAATGCAATAGTGTGGAAACGGGTTTTTTTGGCAGCTAGCAGTTGGTAGCTGTTAGCCAGGGGCCGGCGCTGCAACCTACGATGCGCAAAGATGCGCATCCTCGGGGAGCAGGTGAGTCCGGGCGACCGCGGCGCCTTCATGCTGAAAATGTTTTAACCCCACTTTGTGCCGAATGCAATAGTGTGGAAACGGGTTTTTTGCGGATGGCAGCTGGTAGCCGGCAGCCGGCAGCCGGCGGTCAGGGGCCGAAAGGCTGTTTCCAAAGCGCATGAAAACTTGCGCGGGCAGAAACGCCGCAATGCCGGCCCTGACCACTGACTTCGA
The DNA here is from genome assembly GCA_964619235.1 of uncultured Terriglobales bacterium. GTDB lineage: Bacteria > Acidobacteriota > Terriglobia > Terriglobales > Acidobacteriaceae > CAZUCM01. Next base: position 1,880 of record CAZUCM010000327.1, on the reverse strand, counting down.
GCTACTAGCTACTGGCTTAATGCTGGCAGACGCCGCCGCAGCAGCCGGTTCCCGCAGCCGGGCAATCCGCCGGAGCGCATGCGGAAGAGGATCGCGCACCATTTCCAACGGAAAAGACGGAGATCTGCTGATCGAGATTGGCCCCTTTACACTGCGGGCATTGCGGCTGCTGCGAACCGTAGAGCAGCGCTTCGAATCTCTTCTTGCAGTCCTTGCAGATGTACTCAAAAATCGGCATTGATGACCCCGGTAACAAGTTTACAGATTGCAGCTTACAGTTTACAGCCAGCATGGCCCGCTGTAACCATATGCTGGTGGCGCCCGCGTTTGCCTGTAAGCTGTACACTGCAAACTGTAAAGCTTATGGATGCTGATTTTTCGGTGGAACTCGGTGCTCCCAATGAGGAAGCCACGCTGGAACTCCCGTGGGATTCGGGCGCCGCGCAGGGACCAAAATATTTCGATTTGCGGCGGCAGCCGGAAATGCTCCCGTTTATTGAGGAAGCTGCCACCTATCCCGAACTGGGCGACTTTTTAAGATCGGCGAACTCGCGGCACTCCATTTTTCAAACCGTCAAATGCGATGCCTGGGCCACCGACGAGCTTGCCGAAGAAGAAGATATTTACGAGAGCGACTGGCAGTTTGGTTCCTACGTGGACCTGGTGTTTGCCGAGGAGCACGCCGGCGAGCGCTTCTCATTTTTTCATCATGAGGAACTGGCGCGTTCGCTGGTCCTGCTACTGAAAAAAGCGCCGGACATTTCCGCCGCCTGCGAAGCCATCGTCCGCCGCTGTTACTACCATCAAGGGCCGGAGGGCGAGCCCGGAGAGGAAGCCGGCCTGCATTCCGGTTTCTATATCACCCTGTATCTATTCGGCTATGGCGATGATCAAGCCGAGGCCCGGGAGCGTTGGGGAGTCGCGGTGCGGCTGGCGGCAAACGCGCTGCTGCAGCTTTCCGCGGGGGGGCGAAAGCAGTAAGAAAAAGGGAACGCCAAGGACGCAGAGGACGCAAGGGACTAAGCGGGAAACCCAGGAGATCGATCTTGTGCGCCTCCCCGGTTAGTCCTTTGCCAAAACCCTGCTTTGCGCCCTCCGCGTTCCAACTTCCGGTTCTTCCGCCTTTTACCGCCCTTTTACTTCGCCGGTGCAGGCGTCATCTGCTGTGCCGGAGCGGCTGGAGCAAAGTTCACCTTGGGCGCCTCGCGCGATCCTTCAGAGGCGGCGAAGTACGCAGGATTCGGTTTGAATCCCGCCCATCCCGCAAAAATGCTATTGGGAAAGAGCTGCACATAGGTGTTGTAGTCCTGCAGCGTATCGTTGTAGCGTTTGCGCTCGACGGCAATGCGGTTCTCGGTGCCGGCCAGTTCGTCCTGCAAGCGGAGAAAATTCTCGTTGGATCTGAGTTGAGGATAATTCTCCACTACCACCAACAGGCGTCCGAGAGCGCCATCCAGCCGGCCATTGGCCGCAATTTTTTCCTGGGGGGTGCCCGCCGACAACAGCGCGGAGCGGGCCTTGGCGATATCGCCAAACACGGTCACCTCCTGCTGCGCATAGCCTTTGACGGTCTCGACCAGATTGGGGATCAGGTCGGCACGGCGCTGCAGCACAATGTCTACCTGCGACCAGGAGGACTTCACCGCTTCATTCTTGGCCACCAGCATATTCTTTACGCCGACATATTGTCCGAAGGTGATTAGAAGCACACCGACGATTACGATGACTGCGATCCAACCCTTGCTCATTTGGCTCTCCTGAAAAGCTGAGTATCAATCGGTTACGAACGGCTGGCCGCCTCCGCGTCCAGCGCCTGGTCGACAGCGGCGGTTACCTGCTCAATCGCCGCCAGGTATCGGGCAAACAGATCCTGCATTTCC
>CAZUCM010000326.1:0-4289 GCA_964619235.1 uncultured Terriglobales bacterium | reverse complement strand
ACCGCCTGCAACGGCGCCTGCGAACTTGTCAGCTCGACAGTTTTTACAGTTACTACCGCCTGCTCACCAGCCACCAGGGCAAGAAAGAGCTGGAGACGCTGCTGGAGAACCTGACGGTCAACGAAACCAGCTTCTTCCGGAACCGTCCGCAACTGGACCTGTTCCAGAAGGATACGCTGGAAGAACTTCTGCACCGCAAGCAGGAACGGCGTGACTGGACGCTACGGATTTGGAGCGCGGGGTGTTCCACCGGACAGGAGCCCTATACTCTGGCCCTGATGATGTGCGATGCTCTTGCCTACTACTATATTCGCAATCCTTTGCCCTTCGATATGCCCAGCCCCAAGCCGTTGATTCCACCGCCCTGGCAGGTGGAAATCCTGGCTTCCGACATCAGTTATTCGGTTCTGCGAGCCGCGCAGGAGGGCCTTTATACCGAGGCCCAGATGGAATCGGTGGACTACGTCTACCGGCTGCGCTACTTCGATAAGATTTCCGGCGACCGCTATGCCATCAAGAAGTCGGTCAAGGAACTGATCCACTTCGATTTTCATAATCTCAAGACCGAGTTTCTGCCGCAGCGCAATGACGTGATTTTCTGCCGCAACGTCATGATCTATTTCGATGAAGCCGAGCAGAAGCGGCTGATCGACAAGTTCTGGCGCTGTCTGAATCCCGAGGGCTATTTATTCATCGGCCACGCCGAAAGCCTGTTCGGCCTGAGCGACCGGTATCGCATGATCCACAAGAACAACGGGACGGCGTACCAGCGCATCGAGGTAGAGCCGTGAGCTTTTTCTCCGAGGAACGATCGTCGGAACTGCGGGAACTTTTCTTTGAGACCGCCCAGGAGTTGTTGCAGGCGCTCAACGAAGAAGGCCTGGAGATGGAGAAGCGCCCGGCGGATGCCGAACTCATCCGCACCGTCCGGCGCACGGTCCATACGCTGAAAGGCGATTCTGCCGCATGCGGTTTTCGCGATCTGAGCGACCTGGCCCATGAACTGGAAGACGTGTTGACGCCGGACGTCGCCGCCAGCAACAGCACGGCCCTGGCCCAGGTGGTCCTGGGGGCGGCAGACACCTTTGAAGCCATGTTGCAGGCTTGCCGCGAAAAGCGGGAGGTGCCGGACAGCACCGCCCTGCGCGCCAATATCCGCGCCGTCGCTCATGGTCCGCAACCGCCGCCCGCCGCGGCCTTTGCGCCACAGTTCGCCTGGAACGAGTACGAACGCCTGGCCATCAGTGAAGGCGCCGGGGGCAAACCGGTATTCAACGTCGCGGTGACCATCGATCCGCAATGCCCCATGCGCGGCGCTGCCTTGCAACTGGTTCGCAATGTCTTTTTGGAGGCGGGCAGCCTTCTGGTGATTCATCCCGCCGAGGCCACCGCCCAGCCGGACCAGATCGAGGCCGCCATCGCCAGTGAACATGACGAGCCCTGGCTGCTGCGAAAATGCCAGATTCCGGCTGTCGTAATGCAAGTTGCGATTCATCCGCTGGCTGTGGCGCCCCCTATGATGGAGGCAGCCGAGCCGGCAGTCGAGCCGGCCCTGCCGCCGGCCCAATCCGCACCACCCGCTGCACCGGCCGAGACCGTGCCGGCGGCCCCGGCGGTGCTTGCCAGTCCGGTTGCGCCGTTAGCGGCAGCGCCCACGGTTGCGCCAAAACCCGCGGAAGTCATGGCCCCGGAACCGGCGCCTGCGCCCAGCGATCGGCAGGCGGCGCCAACCCATACGGTTTCCGAGAACGTGCTGCGCGTCGATGCCGACCGCATCGATACGGTACTCAATCTGGTCGGCGAACTGATCATTGCCCGGTCGATGTTCAGCCAGACCATCCAGGAATTCAGCCGGCGATTCCCCAAAGATCCGCTGCGCGGCAGATTCGGCGACACCCTGGCGCATCAGGCCCAGGTGCTCAACGAACTGCAGCATGCGGTCATGAAGATTCGCATGGTTCCGGTCGAACAGCTGTTCCGGCGTTTTCCGCGCGTGGTGCGCGATATCAGCAAACAGCTGGGCAAGGATGTCACCCTGGAACTTCACGGCCAGGACACGGACTTGGATAAGAGCATACTCGACACCCTGGCTGAACCCATGATGCATCTGGTACGCAACGCCCTGGACCACGGCATGGAAACTCCTGAGGAGCGTACCGCCGCCGGCAAACCCGCAAAGGGATGCCTGCGCCTGAATGCCTTTCACCAGGGAAACCATATTGTCATCGAGGTGCGCGACGACGGACGGGGCATCAATCGCGAAAAGCTCGCCGCCAAGGCATTGCAGGCCGGGGTGGTTACGGAAACAGAGCTCGAACGAATGGCCGAATCCGAAGTGCTGGAACTGATCTTCGAAGCCGGCGTAAGCACGGCCAAGGAAGTTACGCAGGTGTCCGGACGCGGCGTTGGTCTGGACGTGGTCAAGGCGGTGCTGGAACGCATGAAGGGCAGCGTCGCTGTGCTGACCACCCCCGGCGAAGGCACCACCTTCCAGCTGAAGGTTCCCTTGACCCTCGCCATTATCAAGGCCCTGCTCTTCCGCGCCGGGCGCAAGCTGTACGCCCTGCCCTTGGGAACGGTACTGGAGATCACCCGCGCGCAGGAGAGCCAGATCCACATTGTGGATCATCGCGAGGTCCTGCAGCTGCGCGAACAGGTTTTGACCCTGGTTCGCTTGAACCGGCTGGACAAATCTCTGACGGAAGTGAAAAGCAAACGGCTTTTCATTATTGTGGTGGCGCTGGGCTGCCGTAAGTTCGGGTTGGTCGTGGACCGCCTGGTCGGGGAAGAAGAACTGGTGATCAAGGCGTTGGATAACACGCTGATTTCCAGCGAACTGGTGAACGGAGCTTCGATTTTAGGCGACGGCACGGTTGTTTTGATCCTAAATATCGCGGCGGTAGTGGAAAAGTTAGGCAGAGTTCGTGGCGCCTCCGTCGAGGCAAGTTCGGGAAGAGCGCCGATGGAACCCATGGGGGCCCAGGCATGAAACCACCGGTACGAGTTCTGGTAGTGGACGATTCGGCATTGATGCGCAAACTGATCCCGCAGATCATTGAACGGGATCCGTCGATCCATGTCGTCGGCACCGCTATGGACGGAGCATTTGCGCTCAAAAAGATTCAGGAACTGAAACCGCAGGTGATCACCCTGGACCTGGAGATGCCGCGCATGGACGGCATGGAAACCTTGCGCGCCATGACGCGCAAATCCAATCTGCCGGTGATCGTGGTGAGCGCGCACAGCACCCAGGGAGCGTCGTCGACCTTCAAGGCCCTTTCGCTGGGCGCATTCGATTTCGTCGCCAAGCCAAAGGACGCCGCCTCCGCGCACATGGAAGAAATCGCGGAGGAGTTGATCGGCAAGATCAAAGCTGCGGCCGGAAGGAACGTGCCATCGCCTTCGGTGGATCTGAACTGGGAACCGCACAAAGTCACCAAGCTGGCCAATCGGCCCATGATCCGCCCGAATAAAGTGGTGGCCATCGGGATCTCCACCGGCGGACCCAATGCTTTGCAATATATGCTGGCGCAACTGCCGGCGGATTTTCCGGCCGCGATTCTCATCGTGCAACACATGCCGGAAGGGTTTACCAACATGTTCGCGCAACGGCTGAATGACAGCTGCGCCATCGACGTGAAAGAGGCGCAAGCCGGCGATCTGCTGATGGCCGGAAGAGCGTTGATATGTCCCGGCAATCAGCACCTGAAGGTGCGGCGCATGCCTCTGGGCGACATGGTCGTGCTTACCGACGAGCCGCACGTGAACGGGCACCGTCCCTCGGCGGACGTCCTGTTCCAGTCGGTGGCCGCTGAATTCGGGGTGGGTTCGGTCGGCATTCTCATGACCGGCATGGGCGAAGACGGCGCCGAAGGATTGGGCGAACTCAAACGGACCGGGGCCATGACGATTGCGCAGAGCGAAGATTCCTGCGTCGTCTTCGGCATGCCCAAGGTCGCTATCGAACGGGGCTATGCCCTGCGGGTGGTCAGCCTGGATGCCATGGCGAATACGTTGATGGCCCAGTGCCGCACGGATGCGAAGTTTGCCACCGTGCCGGAGTAAACGGTTTGGATTCCTTGCCGGCTTTCCCGCTGGACAAGGAAAAAGAAAGGGCCTGCTCTGCGCCGAAACGCATAGTATGAGGGCGGGCCCCCGCAGACGCTCAAGGGCGTTACGGAACGGGAAATGGATTTAGTTGAACCGGGCTTTCGGGCGCGGATGGAGGGCTAAACGTATGCAGCAATTCGCGGCTTTGCTCCGCAAACAGGACCGGCAACCGGTGCGCT
>CAZUCM010000325.1:0-4289 GCA_964619235.1 uncultured Terriglobales bacterium | reverse complement strand
GGACGGCTGGCCGGCAAGACGGCGGTGGTGGTTGAAACTGCCGAGCGCCGGGATCTGCCGCTGGTGATGGAATTGCCCGCCCGCATTGAGGCGGCTGCCACCGTGGAAGTTCGCGCCAACGTCGAAGGCCGGTTGACCGAAATGTCTTTCAGCGAAGGGAATATGGTCAAGAAGGGCCAAATCCTGTTTCGCATCGATCCGCGCCGGTGCCAGGCTGCGCTGGCTTTGGCGGAGGCGGCCGTCGAAAGAGCGGAGGCGGATCTGGAGATGGCGCGCGAGCAGCAGCATCTGGTGAACGCCCAGGCCGCTTTGCGCCAGGCGGAAGCCAATCTGGTGCGATCCAACCAGGACGCGGAGCGGATGAAACCGCTGGCCGAGCGCAAAGCAATACCGGCACGGGACCTGGACGCGGCCATCGCCGCTCAGCTCTCGGCCGAGGCGGCGGTCGAAGACGCGCGCGCCACCGTGCGGACCACCTCAGTGAGCGACCGCATGGGTCTGCGGCAGGCGCAGGCCAGCCTGACTGCGGCCCGGGCGGCAAAAAAGAATGCGGAGATGGATCTCGAAGAAACCACGGTTCGCGCTCCCATCAGTGGACTGATTGGCCGCTTGGAGGTCTCGCTGGGCAACTATGTGGGACGCGGACAATCCGATAGGATCGCCACCATTTCTCCCTTGGATCCGGTCAATGTCGACTTCAGCATTCCCGAAACGTTTTACCTTCATACCACCACCAAGAGTGTCGACCAGGCGGCTCTGAGACGCATCGAATTAATTCTTGCCGACAACAGTACCTATCCTTTTCCGGGCCGGTTTACGAACCTCGGACGCACTGTGGACGAGAAGAGCGGCACCATTGTGGTTGAGGCGCAGTTCCCCAACCCCAAGGGCATCCTCCTGCCCGGCATGTCCGGGCGGGCACGCTTTACGCCGGAGACGCGGCCGAATGCTGTATTGGTTTCCGAGCAGGCGGTCTTTGACGCACAGGGCGCGAAGGCCGTGTATATCGTTACACCCGAGCACCGGGTCGCCCTCCGTAACGTCATAACCGAAGGAAGTTATCAGGGCAAGAGCATCGTTACCAGCGGGCTTGCCGGTGGAGAGACCGTAATCGTGGACGGCCTCGCCAAGGTGCGGCCCGGACAGAGGGTGACCGCCCGGCCGCTTCAGCCCGGCCAGGGCCAGTGATCATGGCCCACCATTCCATTCCGCGCACGGTTTGCCTGCTCTTCGCGGCGCTCCTGCTGTTTGGTTGTACCGGTCCCCGCTACCGGCGGCCGGATGTTCCCATCCCGCCCAGCTACCGTGGAGACGATGCGGCGCCTGCCGTTACGCCCGGCGCGGCCAACCATGGCGAGACGGGCACGCTTGGTGAACTTCGCTGGCATGACCTGATCCGCGACGAGGAGTTGTCGAAGCTGATCCAGGAGGCGCTGGCCCATAACTATGACGTGCAGCTTGCCGCCGCGCGCGTGTTGGAATCCCGCGCTCAATTTACCATTGCGCGCGCGGCCCGTCTCCCGGCAATCGATGCCCAGCCCGGCTACAGCAATTCCCGCAGCCTTGGCCTCGACTCCAGTGACTCCAGTCTCTCCGTCAGCCTGGGTTGGGAGCTCGACCTGTGGGGACGTATCCGGAATACGAGCGCGGCCGCGCGGGCCAGCCTGCTGGCCAGCGAGCAAGCGCGGCGAACGGTTTTGCAAACGCTGGTGAGCGACGTGGCCGGCGCCTACTTCCTGTTGCTCGACCTGGATCTGGAAATCGAAATCACGCAGCGCGATCTCAAACTGCGCGAGGATTCCCTCGATCTGGTTCAACTGCGCGTGGATAACGGCTATTCCTCCGAGATCGATCTCCGCCAGGCCGAAGGACTGGTGAAGACCTCCCGCGCGTCGCTTACCAGCCTGCAGTTGCAGAATGAGCAAACCGAAAATCAGCTCGCCATACTTCTGGGCCGGAATCCCGGGCCGATTGTCCGTGGCCGTTCGCTGCTCGAACAGGATATGGCTCCCAGGCTGCCTCCCGGTTTGCCATCCACGCTGCTCGACCGCCGCCCCGACATCCTCCAGGCGGAGCAGCAACTGATCGCCGCTCATGCCCTGGTGGCCGTGGCCAGAGCTGCCTACTTTCCTACCATTTCTCTGACCTCGTCGGCCGGCTTTGAGAGTTCCGCGCTGCATAACCTCTTCAGCGCTTCCAACGGTACATGGTTGTTAAGCCCGGCGGGAAGTCTGCCGATCTTCCACGCCGGCAGCATCCGCGCCGGTGTGCGCGGCGCCGAGGCGCGCCGGCAGCAATCCCTGCTTCTCTATGAGCAGACGGTGCAACAGGCCTTCCGGGAAGTGGCGGACTCGCTGGCCGGCTGCCGCAAGTTGGCCGAGTTGCGAACCCAGCAGGAAGGGCTTGTCGAGAGCCTGAGCCAGGCGGTGGAACTCGCCGACCTCCGGTATCGAGGCGGCATCGCCAGCTACCTGGAATACATCGATTCCGAGCGCCAACTGCTCGATGCGCAACTCCAACTGGTTCAAGTCCGCCGCCAGGAACTGACCAACGTCGTCACCTTGTATCGCGCCCTCGGCGGCGGCTGGCAATAGGCTTGTACCTGCCGTCCTGCTTCCCTACGCTGCATCCGCCGCTGCTCTGGCCAATATTCCTCATCATGCAGTTGGTAGCGTTCGAGGCACGGATACAGCGAGAGCGGCCCAGGAAGCTCTCGCCACTCTTTCGTGCTCCTGCTGCCCGGAAAGAAGTTCGATGTGTTCAGAATTGAACAGACAGCTGTTTTTTGCCTTTCCTAAAATGGTGATTGGTAGGGGGTTAAACCTTTTATTCCCATGCAAGCAACCGGCAAGCCGATCTTGAACTCTGTCATCTTGGAGAATGCATCGTTGCGCAATGTTTGTGGTATTGACTGGCCAGTGCGCTCGGCGCGGCATTTTGGGCCAGGAAGTCCCCAACCTCCGAACGCATCCCGAGGCCAGGGAGAAGACATATGACGCACAACCACGGTAGTGAATATCAGGTCAGGATTGTCCGCGGGGACGGAACCGAGGAGCTGAGCGGATGGATGCACAGCGCGGAGCAGGTTGCCCAGGCAATTACCGCGGATCGCCAGCCGCAAGGCAAGGCTTACTGGGTTCGGGCACGAAACGTTCTGTGCGCCGATTGCCCGGACAAAGAACAGAGAATCGTGGAATGTCCCGTTGCCGATATCCCGTCTCCACGATGCAGCCCGCACGACTCCCGTTATCTGGTGGAAGTAGGGTCGAAGAGCCGGTACGAACTGGAGGTAGTCGCCTGGCAAAGGAATCGAGCGGCTTGAAATAATCCTCTGGAGAGCGTTATCGCCCTCCCTCAGACGCCCACTTCTACCGTATGCTCCTGGTGATCATCCACCAGGGGAATCGCCGCTTCCACCTGCGGAACGCCATCCACGATGACACCTTTCGCGCCTCCGGCAACCTGCACTTGCGTGACCGTAATGTGGTATACCGTTTCGCGATAGCGGTAGTGAAGCGTGAACCGCGGCCAATCCGCGGGAAGGCATGGCGCAAAACGCAGTTTGTCGACCTCCAGTCTCAGCCCCAGAAGTGATTCCAGAATAAGCCGGTACATCCACCCGGCGGAGCCCGTATACCAAGTCCATCCCCCGCGGCCGATATGGGGAGCGAGAGCATATACGTCGGCCGCGATCACATATGCTTCCACTTTGTAGGTGTCTATCGCCGCGGGCGACTTCGCGTGATTGACGGGGTTGATCATGTCGAACAGCTCCCAGGCCCGGCGATTGTCGCCCAGGGCCGCGAACGCCATGGCTGACCAGATCGCCGCATGCGTATACTGGCCGCCGTTTTCCCTCACGCCGGGGACGTATCCCTTGATCGACCCGGGGTTCAGCTCCGATTTATCAAACGGCGGATCCAGAAGTTGGATCAACCCACTCTCCCGGCGAACCAGACGCCGATCGACCGCGTCCATCGCCATCCGCGCGCGCTCACCCTGGCTTGCCCCGGACAGTACCGCCCAGCTCTGTGGGATCGAGTCGATCTGGCATTCGGCATTGCTTGCCGACCCCAGCGGCGAACCGTCGTCAAAATAAGCGCGCCGGTACCATTCGCCGTCCCACCCATTCCGCTCCAGGCTCTGGCGCATTTGCCCGGCCTCTGCCTGGCAACGCTCGGTAAACGGGTCATCGCCCCGCAGGCGCGATAATTCCGCGAACTGCATGAGTACGGCGTATAAGAAGAAGCCTAACCAGACGCTTTCCCCCTTGCCGTGTTCGCCAACCA
>CAZUCM010000324.1:0-4312 GCA_964619235.1 uncultured Terriglobales bacterium | reverse complement strand
ACGATAAAGAGGAAAGCAGTTGACCTGGACCAGCATTGTCGGACGAGTCTGCGGGCGAATCCTGCACGGCATCGTGCATGGGCTGGCGCTGACGCGGATTTCTCCCAACGTATTGACGTTTATCGGGCTGATGATCAATATCGGCGCCGCCGTGCTCTTCGGACTGGCGAACGGCGCCACTCAGCAGCGGCTCTTCCTTTATGCGGGACTGGTGATCATCGGCGCCGGCATTTTCGACATGGTGGATGGCCGGGTCGCCCGCGCCACCGGTCAGGTGACCACCTTTGGCGCCTTTTTCGATTCCGTCATCGATCGCTACAGCGACCTGGCGTTGTATTTCGGCCTGCTGGTCTTCTATGCCCGCGCCAATCGCTTCTTTTACGTCGTGCTGGTGGCGGTGGTGATGACCGGATCGGTGATGGTCAGCTATGCGCGTGCCCGGGCCGAATCCCTGATCGGACAATGCAAGGTCGGTTTCATGGAGCGCCCGGAGCGCATTGTGCTGGTAATCATTGGCGCGCTGTTCAACCGCATGGCGCCGGTGCTGTGGGTGATTGCGGTGCTCTCCAATATCACGGTGATCCATCGCATCGTATTTACCTACCAGCAGACCAACGCGAAGGAAACACCGCAGGAAGAGCCGGCAATAGAAATGCACGTGTGATGTTGGGCTGGAAGACTTGAGCGGGAATTCACTACAGAAACACCAGCACCAGGCCGCAAGCTCCAAGCCGGAGGGCGCCGCATTTGGCTTGGTGCATGTAGCTTGCAGCTTTTCTAAGGAGTACGACTTTGCCTGAGACCATTTATGACGTAGCCATCGTAGGCAGCGGACCGGGCGGTTATACCGCGGCCATCCGCGCCGGCCAGTGGGGATTGAAGACCGCGCTCATCGAGAAGGATGACAAGCTGGGCGGCACCTGCCTGCATGTGGGTTGTATTCCCACCAAGGCGTTATTGTTCAATGCCGAAATCTTCGAGCACGTAAAAAGCGCCAAAGATTACGGAATCGGCGGCGTCGGTGATCTCTCGGTGGACTGGGCCTGCGTGCAGCAGCGCAAGAACAAGATCATTACCAAGCACGCAAAAGGACTCGAGTTCCTGATGCGGAAGTACAAAGTGGATACCATTGAAGGTTACGGCCGGCTGACCGGTCCGGCCAAAGACGGCATTCACACGGTCGATGTCTTTACCGCGGGCGGCGGCGGCGCCGGCGGGGAATCCAATCATGTGCGGGCGCGCAACATCATTCTGGCCACGGGTTCGGAGGCCCGCATGCTCCCGGGCCTGGAAGCCGATTCCCGCATTCTCACCAATATTGAAGTCCTCAGCCTCGATCAGATGCCCAAGTCGATGATCATCGTGGGCTCGGGCGCGGTGGGCGTGGAATTTGCCTCCGTTTATCGTTCCTTTGGCGCGGAAGTCACCATCCTGGAGATGCTGCCCCGCCTGGTGCCGGTCGAAGACGAAGAGATCTCCAAGGAATTGGCGCGCTGCTACCGCAAGCGCGGCATCAACTTCCACGTCAGCGCCACGGTTAATAAAGTTGAGCGCAACGGGGCTGGAGTGGCGGTGGAATTCACCGTCGACGGGAAGGCGCAGCGTCTGGAGGCGGAAAAAGTCCTGATCGCCGTGGGCCGCAAGCCCAACACGAACAATGTGGGCCTGGATCTGGTCCCCAACATCAAGAGCGAGCGCGGTTTCGTAAATGTCGACAACTGGATGCGAACCGGCGAGCCCGGCATCTATGCCATCGGCGATATTGTGGCGGGTTATCCGCAGTTGGCACATGCCGGCGCCATGGAAGGCCTCACCGCCGTTGCCGATATTGCCAAAAAACCGGCCAAACCGGTGAACAAGCTGCGAATTCCCGGTGCCACCTACTGTGAGCCCCAGATCGGCAGCGTCGGCCTTACCGAAGCCAAGGCACGCGAGCTGGGACATGAGGTCAAGATCGGCAAGTTTCCGTTCTCCGCCAACTCGAAGGCCAGCATCCTGGGACAGCACGAAGGATTCATCAAGATCGTTGCCGATGCCAAGTACGGCGAGGTGCTGGGCGTGCATATCATCGGCGCCGGCGCTACCGAGCTGATCGCCGAGTCGGTGGCCGCCATGGAGCTGGAAGTTACGGCCGAGGAACTGGCTTATACCGTGCATGCGCATCCGACCCTGTCGGAAGCCATGCTCGATGCCGCCAACAGCGTATTTGGCCTGGCGATTAACGTATAGGGGAAAATTGCAATTGGCGATGTAGCGCCGGCGTCCCGCCGGCGCTGCAAAGGCGACCTCCCAACGTGAAACGGCAAACAAGCAGCGTGAAACGGCTCTTCAGCGCCTATCTGAAGGGCCATCCCATCCTGGTCTCCTGGCAGGTGACCTACGCCTGTAATTTCCATTGTTCGTTCTGCTCGTACTGGAAAGAGGAGGTCAACTTCAGTGCGGAAGCGCGCGCACACGAGGCCACGCTCGACGATTTCCGCATGGCAGCCGGGAAGCTCGGCGCATTAGGCTCCTTGCTGATTACGCTGGCCGGGGGCGAACCGCTGCTGCGTCCGGACTTTCCGGAAATCATTGCCGTCCTGGCCGAACGTCACTTTCCCATGGCAACCACCAACGGATGGCTGGTCACCGAGGAAAATGCCAGGGCGATGTGGGAGGCCGGACTGCGGGGGATCAGCGTGTCGCTGGACTTCAACGATACCGCGGCGCATGACGACAACCGCGGCATGCGCGGCGCCGGCGAACGCGCCCGGCGGGCAATCCAAATTCTGAGCCGGATGCGCACCCGGTCCGGGCAGCGCGTCAACCTGATGTGCGTGCTGAATCAACGTAACCTGGACCAAGTCGAAGAGCTCATCCGCTTTGCCGCGGAGAATCAAGCCAGCTTCATGATTCAGCCTTATGCCAGTATCAAGAACGGGAACATGATGCATGTGCCGGACTATCCCGCGTCGCAGCGCCTTCTGCAGCTGAAAAAGCGGTATGGTAATTTTCTTTCCAGCCGGAGTTTTCTGGAACGCTTCGATCAGTTCTACGTTCAACGGGGAATCGATGGCTGCCAGGCGGGCCGGGCGTTCTTCAACATCGATAATTTCCTCAACGTGCAAAAATGCGTCGAGTTTCGCCAGGAACCAATTGGGAACCTGCGGAACCTCGATCCGCAAGTGATGATCCACCGCTTGCGCGAGGAGCATGAGCGCAATACCTGCAAGGCCTGCTGGTATAACTGCCGCGGCGAAGTCGAAGGACTATATTCGCTGCGCGGCCTGGCGGCCGCGGTACCGGCGTTCTTGCGGGGCACGACGAGTACTGGACTATCTTTGGCAAGAACCTCGAACGCAGAGGACGCAATGGACGCGAGGGACTGAAGGGAAGGATCAGCGGAGCGATTCCCGCCGCGTTCTCTCAGGGGTGTTTACGAATGTTTCCTTAGCGTCCTTTGCGTCCTTGGCGTCCTCTGCGTTCGAGGTTCTTCTGTTGTGGATCATCAAAGTTCGGCAAAGAGCTTGAGATATTCTTTCTTCTTCTCCCCGGGCAGGAACGATGCCTGGAACGAATTCATGGCCAGCCGCTTCAGTTGTTCCTTGTTGAACCCGAAGATATCCTGGGCGATCTGATACTCGCGTGCGAGCGTGGTTCCGAACATGGCGGGATCGTCGCTATTGAGGGTCACAAGCAGGCCGAGGTCGAAAAAGGTCTTCAGCGGATGCTGCTTCAGGTGGTGAATGCAGCCGGTGCGCAGGTTGCTGGTAACGCAGATTTCCAGCGGGACTTGCGAATCGGCCAGGTAAGACAGCAGCGCACGGTCTTGCCAGGCGGTAAGACCATGGCCGATACGCTCGGTCTTCAGCATTTTGAGCGCGGTCCAGATGGAATCCGGTCCCACCGTTTCTCCGGCATGGCAGAGCAGGCGCAGTCCCTGGCGGGCGGCGTACTCATAAACCTTGCCGAACAGCTCCGGGCCGGCGCGGCGTTCGTCGCCGCCCAGGCCAAAGCCGATCACGCTGCCGGTAGACCGCAGTTCGGCGGCGCGTTCCGCCACCTGCATCGCCCGTTCCGGTCCCAGGTGCCGCACCGCATCGAAGATCCAGTAGAGAGAGACCCCAAACTCGCGTTCGCCGCGCTCCCGTCCGCGTTCCATTCCTGCAAAGAGCTGGTCGAAATCGCGGCCCCACCATAGACATGCGCCCACCGAAACATAGACCTCGGCATGCATCACGTTTTGCGCAGCCAGTTGTTGCAGCAGGCGGTAGGTGATCAGCTCGTAGTCTTCCGGGGTCGCCAGGTCCCGGGTGACATCCCGAAAGCATTG
>CAZUCM010000323.1:0-4312 GCA_964619235.1 uncultured Terriglobales bacterium | reverse complement strand
AGCCGGAGCACTGCACCAGATTCAGCGCCGCGCCATGAGCGCGCTGGATATCGCCTACGCGGCCATCGCCGGTCACGCAGGCCACAACTTCCACGCCCATGCGCTGGAAGTAATCGCGAATCATCCAGATTTCGCCGGCCAGATTGAAATCGCCCAGCAGGTTCACGCTGAGCGGCCCGATGCTTTCCGTTGAACCGGTGCCGATCAACTTGGCCATGGCGTCGCAGGCGGCCCGGTAACCGTCTTTCTTAGTGCCCTTAAAGCCTTCCGAGTGCACCGCCAGAACAGGAATTCCTTTTTCCTGGCTGACGCGTTTGCATACCGCATCCACGTCGTCGCCAATGATGCCGATAATGCAGGTCGCGTAGACAAACGCGGCCTTTGGCTTATGTGCATCGATTAGTTCGCACAGTGCCGCGTATAGCTTCTTTTCCCCTCCATGGATCACCTCAATCTCCCGCAGGTCGGTGGAGAAGCTGAGGCGGTGCAACTGCGGGCCGGAGGAGAGGGCGCCGCGGATGTCCCAGGTGAAGGCGGCGCACCCGATGGGCCCGTGCGCCAGGTGCAGGGCATCGGCGATGGGATAGAGCACAACCCGCGACCCGCAGAAGACGCAGGCCCGCTGGCTGACTGATCCGGCCACGCTCTGCTTGCCGCAATCCATGGCAAAAGGCGTTTCGCCCTTGCGCTGAATCTGCCGTTCGCGTCCTTCCAGGATCTTTAACATAAGCTCCTCCGGGGGCGGTGCTGGAGGATGTCAAATTTGAAATTTCAAATTTGACATCCTCCTCTTACATCACGAGTTCGAACTTCTCTTCGGGGGCGTCGCGGTCCTGGCGGTCCATTAAGACGCCCAGGATTTTTTCCATCAGCCGCAGCGCGCCGCTGTAGCCCACGGTGGGGAAGTAGGAATGCCCAACGCGATCCAGAATAGGGAAGCCGTGCCGCACGAAGGGAATATCCTCATCGCGCGCGACATACTTGCCGTAGGTGTTGCCGATCAGCAGATCCACGCCTTCGTTCTTGATCCACTGATGGAGCAGGAAAATATCCGCCTGCGAGCCGCGCTTGACTTTGGCTTCCGGTACGTTGCCTCCCAAGGCAGTGCTGATGCGGCTTTCAAAGCTCTTGGATGGAGTTCCGGTGACGATGTATACCGGCCGCATATCGAGAGAAACCAGGAATTCGGTGAGTCCAACCAACTGGTCGGGATCGCCGAACAGGGCGACGCGGCGGCGGTAGAAGTACTGATGCATATCGGCCATCATGTCCAGCAGACGGCCGCGCTCCTCATTGACGATATCCGGGACCTTCACTCCGCCCATCACGCGTAACGACTCGATAAACCGGTCGGTCGCCTGCAAGCCGAAAGGCAGCTCCAGCATTTGGCCGGTTACGCCGCATTTGGTCTCCAGCATTTTGGTTGCGCTCGCGGAAGCCGAGATACCCAGACCGATGGTGCCCAGGCTGTCACCGGCGCCACGCAAGGCGTCAATCGTAGTCCCGCCCTTGGGATAGAAGACGTGCTTGCCCGTCTGCGGGGCGTCCAACACGTTGGAGGTATCCGGAAACATTACCGTTTCGATCCCCATGCGATGGGCCAGGCATTTGATCTCCCGCATGTCCGCCGGCTCGACCCAACCGGGAACGATGTTTACCTGCTTACGCGCCTGGCCGCTGTTTTCCGCAAAATATTTGGCGAACGAGGCGGCCATGCTGGAGAAGCCGGTGACGTGCGAGCCCTGATAGCTGGGCGTATTGGCATGCAGAACGTGCTTGCCTTCGGGAATCTTGCCTTCCTCCCGCGCCTTGGCGACAATCTGCGTCAAGTCGTCGCCAATGGTTTCGGAGAGACAGGTGGTATGCACGGCAATAATGTCCGGGTTGTAGACGGTAAACATGGTCTGCAGGGAAGCCAGCAAGTTGGCCTGCCCGCCGAACACCGACGCGCCCTCGGTAAAGGAACTGCTGCCCGACATCACCGGCTCCTTGTAGTGCCGCGTGAGCGTGCTGCGGTGGTAGGCGCAGCAGCCCTGCGAACCGTGGCTGTGCGGCAGGCAATTGTGCACGCCCAGGGCGGCATACATGGCGCCGATTGGCTGGCAGGTTTTCGCGGGGTTCACCGTTAAGGCCGAGCGTTCCGTAATTTCACGAGGGGTGTGGCGTAAAAGCATATCGTTCTCCTCAAATCGCTGTTAGCTGGGAGTTTGAATTTCAGAATTCGAATTCAGGAGCCGGGAGCCGAAAGGAGCCAGGGACCCGGAGCCTGAAGTTCGAGGTCAGGACTACTTGGTCTCAGCTTCCGGCTCCGAACTCCTGACTTCGCTGCTAGCTCACCGCTTGTTGTTCGGCCGGCGCTTCGACGCCTGGTTGCTTCGGAGGCAGCGGACTGCTTTCCTGCCAGGGAGCCTGCAGGAACGACCACACCTTCATATTCACCATGCGATCGATCTCCCGATAGAAGTTAATGGCGCCTTCAAAACCGGCGTAAGGCCCACCGTAATCGTAGCTATGCAGCTGCTTGCAGGGAATTCCCATCTTCTGCACCGCGTACTTTTCCTTGACGCCGGCGCAAAAAATGGAAGGCCTGTAGATTTCCAGCAGGCGTTCGGTTTCGTGGTGACTGATATCGTCAATCACCAACTGCCCGTCTTCCATCTCCGGCATCATGCCGACATAATCCTGGAATTCCATCCCGTCCGAGGCCGCCAGCTTGGCGATTTCCTCGTCGCTCTTGCGCGGCTGATAGCGGGTTTCGTCGGCGACCACGTGAATCTCTTCGATATTTTTACTGTCCGCGTCCACCTTGAGGCCCGGCAGGATACGACGTCCTTCATAGTCGTCGCGATGCCCGAACTCGTAGCCGGCGGCCACCGTCTTCATGCCGATTTCGTCGAACAGCACCTGATAATGGTGGGCGCGCGATCCGCCCACGAATAACATCGCCGTCTTGTCCTGGCAACGGCTGCGGACGTCATCCCGCACAATGCGCACGGGCTGCATTTCCTCTTCAATGACGCTTTCCACTTTGGCCTTCAGGTCGGCGTCTTCAAAGTACTCGGCGATCTTGCGCAGAGACTTGGCCGTGCCTTCGGCGCCGATAAAGTTGATCTTGATCCAGGGAATTCCGAATTTGGTCTCCATCATCTGCGCCACATAATTGATCGAGCGATGGCACATGACGGCGTTAAGGTCGGCCATGTGGGAGTTGGCAAAGCTATCGTAATCCGAATTGCCGCTGAAGGTGGAAACCAGGGTGATACCACAGCGCTCCAGCAGGTTTTCCAGAACGAAGGCATCGCCGCCGATGTTGTATTCTCCCAGCAAGTTGATCTTGAACTTTTCCGGCCGCGGGGTATCCTGCGTGCCGATGACGTGTTTAAAGAGCTGGTTGTTGGCAATATGATGACCCGCGGACTGGCTGACTCCGCGATATCCTTCGCAGCTGAAACCGAAGACGTTGATCCCCAGTTTTTCTTTCATGTCGCGGGCGACGGCGTGCACGTCGTCGCCGATCAGTCCCACCGGGCAGGTTGAAAAGATGGCGATCGCTTTGGGATGGAAGAGATGGTAAGCCTCTTCCACCGCCGCGCGGAGCTTCTTCTCTCCGCCGAAAACGATGTTTTCTTCCTGCATATCGGTAGTCAGACAGTAAGTGATGTAGTTGGCGTCCGAGTCAGTGGGCGGACGGGTCTGGTTGCGGCGGGTCAGCCAACTATAGTAGCCACACCCTACCGGTCCGTGAGTGATGGAAAGGATGTCGCGGGTGGGACCGATGACAACGCCTTTACAGCCCGCGTAGGTGCATCCGCGCTGGGTGATAATGCCCGGCGTGGTGCGTACGTTGGCCTTGATCTCGGGGACCGAACCATCCGCCTGGCGCTCGGTTATGACGATTTGCTCCAGTCGCTTTTTCCCAACTTTCTTGGGATAGATTTTCACCAGTTCGTCTCTCACCGCGCGTGGATCATGAACATCGGATGACATGGGTTCCTCCTTCTATTTCCCCGGGGACGCGGGTTTCCCGCCGGACTCCCCTGGACGCTTTCTCCCTTGGAGAAAGCGATTGGTTGCAAAAGCGCGGTCTTAGCAGCGCGGTACGGCCACTGTGTCCGCCGGCCGCCGGAGCGGCCGGGCAGCAGGTGATCCGACGGGCGATGGAACGTCTCTGGGTCTCAATCGCCCGCCGCTTGCATCAACGTGGAGGCCGGGGGGATTGCGACCGCCATCCCCGGCACCGGGGCCGGGGCGTCTTCCGCCAAGCCAAAGTCCATCAGCAACTTTTCCAGGGAAGGCATGCTGAGGGGCTTCG
>CAZUCM010000322.1:0-4316 GCA_964619235.1 uncultured Terriglobales bacterium | reverse complement strand
CTTGTTGAAGATGTGAAAGCCCTTCTTTTTGCTGCTGCTGGCTACGCCGACAAAAGGGCCGCCGCCGAAGGTCTGCCCGCCGAAAGCCGAGCCTCCGGAAGTGCCGCTGGAAGAAGAGTCGGACGGGGAAGGCGATCCGGAAGCGGAGGGCTGGCCGGCTTGCTCGGGAGAAGGCGAGGGGCTGGGATTGGCCATGTCGCTGATGTTCTGGGCTCCGGGGATGGAACTATTGTTCTGCAGGCCTCCGAGAAGTGCCGCCGCATTACCGGCGGCGCCCATGCCGGCCAGGCCCCCTACGCTTGCCAAAGCCGCCACCACCTGCGGATCGGTTTGCCGCAGCAGGCGAAAATCCTTTCCCGTCATGGGATCCTTGTAGCGCTGCCGCAGGAAGCGAATATGGTTGGTCACCAGCAGCTGATCGATGCTTGTGGGATAGCCATTGGTCTTGGTGTTGTATTTCTGGATCGCGCGCGTGTACTGCACGCCGCGGTGAATCATTTCCACTTCTTTGTCGCGGCGAATCTGGGCGACGATGTCCGGCATCACCGCGGCCATGGAGATGACGACCAGGGCCACCAGAAAACATGCCAGAAGGATCATGTAACCCTGCTGGCGGTGCGGCGGCCGGTGCTGGAAACGGCGGAAGGACATGGAGGCAGCTTATGAATGATCCGGCGTGAGCTTGATCTTCTCTTTGTTATTGCTGAGCACGTCTTCGATTTCAACATCCGAAGCGGAAATTTTTCCCACGCGGTAGCGGCGCGCAATCACGTCTCCCTCGTGGGCGACGTAGACGGCCTCGCCCTGGGAGAGAAAGATGGCCTTCGGCTCGCCCGGCGCGCTGGCAAATCCGTAGAACTTGAGATTGATCGGAGGAGGAGGAATTTCTTTTGGGTGCCAGGTGGATTCGGCCGATTCCCCGCCGGCCGCCGCGGCCTTTCCGGTTCCGGATTTGTCGGTCCTGCCGGGGCCGGCGGGCGTGGGAATGGCATCTTCCGCGTGTTCCTGGAAGATGTTGTGCCCGGCGCCTTCGTACCGGATTTCTTCGCTGTTCTTCATCATGTCCAGGCGTAAGCGCGGGTCAAGGCTGGGCGCCAGGGGGGCGGCGACATATCGGCGTTCCCGGCCGGTAATGTGGTGCACAAGCTGGGCGGTGGGCTGGAGCACGTCGCCTGAGGTATCGGCTACGGCGGCGGCAGCGGGCTTGGCGGCGGCCGGGCTCGAGGGTTCCGACGGCCCGGAGAACCCAATTTGCCAGACGGCCACGCCGGCGGCGACCACCAGGAAAACGCACGCAAAAACCGTCTTCTTCTTGTTTTCCGCACCCAGCTTCATCATGAACTTCTTATGCCCCCTTCAGGTACGTCTCCATCTCGATTTGGAGGCTGACTTCCCCGCTTTCTCCGGCCAGACTTACGCTATCCACGATGAAAAAAATCTTTGCCCGCTCGATGGAGTTGACGAACTTTACCGTCTGAACATAGTTGCCGGTGATGTTGGCCGTCACCGTGACCACTTGCAGGCCATTCAGATCCGACGGTTCGGTCAGATATTGACCGGTCGTCAATTTGACTCCGGATTCGGTGGCGGTCTTGCCCAGACTTTCCGAAATGGTGGCGTAGCTGGATGGCAGCCGGTCCTTATAGAAGACGGCGATCTCTTCCTGCGCGCTGATTACCTTCTTGTCGATGCCGTTGAGCGGAGCCACTTCCCGGTCTTTCGCCTGCAGATCCGTCCACAGCTGGCTCAGCCGCTGGCCGCTGGTGCGGGAGGAAGTGCCGATGGGGGAAACCAGGATTCCCACGGAAACCAGGCACAGCGCGCCCATCACAATGGCGACCAGTTTCAGTTGGCGGCGCGCTTCTCTAATGTCCGGCATGCTGGGCCTCCTTGATGCTGGCCACTTTCACGGGGCCGGGTTTCAACTTCTTTGCCGCGGCAGGCGCAGCGGCCGCGGAATCGGTTGCTTTCTCCGGATCGGAGGCGGAGTCTGTCTCCTCCGGCGCAGCCGCCAGTTTTGCCGCGGATCCTGCGGGCCGCGCAAAGGCGGGAATGTACATGGCAATGATGTCGAAATTCCAGATCTCGATATCCTGGTTGTGTGCGCCCGCCTCTTTCCCCAGGACCTCGGAGATAATCGCCGCATGGCTGAAATGCGGCGACTGCTCGATGCGGCTGACCAGTTCAATGGCGGGCTCGCGCTCCGGACTGGCTACCCGCAGATGCACCATCAGCTGATCCTCATCGTTGACCTTGGGGCGGATGGCCACGACCTTCAGATGCGCGGGCACGATCCGCTCCAGGTCCGTGAAGACTTCAGTCCAGGAGAATGCCTTGCGCGCGATCAGCGAGTTCAGGAAACGCGACCGGTCGCGGGTTTCGCTGTTTTCCGGACGGTTCAGGAAGGCTTCGACGTCGGATTTTTTCCGCTCGCGCTCGGCGATCTGCTGCTCCAAGGTATTCACCTGTTTCCGCGTAATCCGCCAGGAGAGCACATCGCTGGTGGCCCGATAGGTCAAGAGGATCGTGATCACGGCCAGAACGCCGACAGCGATGCCCCAGCGAGTGAGGAACTTCTGCACGTCCTGGTAAGGCTGGGAGGCGAGATTGATTTCAAAACGCATATAAAACCGTCGTCGGCCGCCGGCCGTTGGCAAGACGTCTGCCCACCGGCCGCTTACTTCCAATTCCTGACTTCTAACTTCCAACTCCTGGTTTACGCCAGCGCGCCGACTACCGCACCCAGTGCGGTGCGCTCGTTTCCGGCGCCCGCGCCCAGACGGCTGCTGCTGACCAATTCCTGGACCCGCAAACCGGTGCCCTCGGCCAGCGCGTCATTCAGCTCGTCCAACGACGGCAATCCGCTGACCAGAATTTTTTCCAGCTTGGTTCCATACGTATCCTGAAAGAATACCAGCGAAGGATACACGTCTTCCGCCAATTGCGTTCCGGAGGAGCTCCAATCCGCACGATGATCCAGTGTGCGAACCAGCAGCAGAGCGTTCTGATCGACAATGGCAATACTGGTGGTGGTGGGATCAACCTTGATCACCAGGGTGGCCACAGAGGCGTCCACCTGACCCAGCGCCGCCAGAATCGATGGCAGGACGAAGCCCGGCGCCAGTCCGGCCTCGCGCAGCACCGATTCGTATTCCTCCAGCACGGTGTTCAGAGTGACCGCGGCCAGCACCAGCAACTTATCGTTGACCGCCTGGGCTTGCCACGAAAAACGGGTACGTTCCACGTCAAAGGGAAGCGACTTTTTCAGCCGGAAGCGGATGATGGCGTCGGCGTCTTCCTTCTTGTCGGGCAGAACGTCGAAATCCAGCAAGGCCACGCGGCAGGCGGCATCGGGCAGAATGGCCACAACTTCCTTGCCGCGATTATTCACTCCGGCCATGGCTTCCTGCACCGTGCTGCGCACGGCATCGCGGTTCAAAATATTATTTCCCGACAGGTTGGGCGAGATGGCGCCGGCCGGCAGTTCGCGTACCACGGAACTTTCGATGAGGTAGCCATCGGCGGCGCGGGCGGCCACCACGTGGGTGGCGTTCAGTTCGCAGGCGACGCGCGGCCGCCGCTCATGGGGATTGCTGCTTCGAGTCTTAGTCATCGCTATTCGCCAATCTCTTTACCCTGCCGCTGCTGCCGCGCCTGCCGCCTAGCGCATCGCTTCGATGAAGGTGACCTTGTTGATTTCCTTCAGCGTCGTCAGTCCGGCCTGCACTTTGGCAATGGCCGATTCGCGCAGGAAACGCATGCCTTCTTCTTTGGCGCCTTTGCGGATCTCCGAACTGGGCCGCTTGGCCAGAATCATTTCGCGGACGTGGTCGCTCAGTTCCAGCAGTTCGTGGATCGCGGTACGGCCGCGGAAGCCGCTGC
Source organism: uncultured Terriglobales bacterium (assembly GCA_964619235.1). Taxonomy (GTDB): domain Bacteria; phylum Acidobacteriota; class Terriglobia; order Terriglobales; family Acidobacteriaceae; genus CAZUCM01. The sequence goes on along the minus strand of CAZUCM010000322.1, from coordinate 434 downwards.
CGGCGCACTCGATACAGCCCGAGCCTTCATAGAAGGCCACCTCCCGCCAGGTTTTGGGATCCAGTCCGCTGGATTCCAGTACCGCGTCGGGATAATACACCTTTTTCTTACAGAAATCGCAGATCAAACGCACCAGGCGCTGGGCGAGCACGCAGTTCAAAGCGGAAACGAAGTTGTAGGGCTCGATGCCCATGTGCAGGAAGCGTCCGATCACGTCCACCACGTTGTTGGCGTGCACGGTGGTAAATACCAGGTGGCCGGTGAGGGCCGACTGAATGGCGATTTCGGCGGTTTCCCGGTCGCGGATTTCGCCGACCATGATCTTGTCCGGGTCGTGGCGCAAAATGGAGCGCAATCCGCGGGCGAAGGTGAGGCCCTTCTTCTCGTTGACCGGAATCTGGGTGACGCCATTGATCTGGTATTCAACCGGGTCT
>CAZUCM010000321.1:0-4329 GCA_964619235.1 uncultured Terriglobales bacterium | reverse complement strand
CTGTCGGTCTCCAAAACCGAACTTGGGGGTTCGAATCCCTCCGCCCCTGCCAGTCTTTTCGCGAGCGCAAGCCGGAAAGGACGGGGACGAGGGAACGACGGTAAGCCGAACAGTTCATGGCAGCAGAAAGCAGGACCGGGAAAATGGCGAAAATAGCGACTGCCGCAGGATACGCGGAAGAAGGATTCGCAGGCCGGATGAAAAGCTGGCCCCAGCGTACCAAGAGTTTTTACACGGAAGTCCGCACGGAGATGAAGAAGGTGACCACGCCCACGCGGAAAGAGGTGCAGGCGACTACCGTAGTCGTTGTCATCACCGTATTCATCTTTGGCGCATACTTCTTTTTGGTCGATAACGTACTTCAGCACAGTGTCGATGCGCTGTTCAAGTTTTTCTCGCATCGGTAATGTCGGCGTAGCGGGACCGGCGCTGCCGGTGAGAACCCGAGCGTCTCTGGTTGACGCAAGATGAATAACGAACAAGATCAACTCGAAAGCGGAGAGCTGGCCGAGACGGTTGCCGGGCAGGAAGTTGCCGGGCAGGAAAAGGATCGGGCGGCGGATGCGCCGGCCGCTCCTGAGGCGTCTGAGGCTGCCGCCGAACCGCTCACCAATCCGAATATGAAGTGGTATATCATCCACACCTATTCCGGGTTTGAGCGCAAGGTGAAAGAGTCGCTGGAATCGCGCGTGAAGGCCTTTGGGCTGGAAGCCAAAATCGGGAAGGTCATGATTCCGACCGAGCCGGTGACGGAAGTCCGCGGAGGCCGGAAGTACACCACGGAACGCATGTTCTATCCCGGCTACGTGCTGGTGGAAATGGATATGGACGATCACGTCTGGCACGTGGTCAAGAGCACGCCGCGGGTTACGGGCTTTGTCGGCACCGGCCAGCAACCCACGCCGCTCTCCGAGGAAGAAGTGAAGCACATCGTCTATCGGGTGGCCGAAGGCAAGGAGAAGCCGAAGCTCAAGGTCAAGTTCGAGAAGAACGAGCAGGTACGCATCTCCGAAGGCCCGTTTGCCACCTTCACCGGCATTGTGGATGAGGTGAACGAGGATCGCGAGACCTTGAAGGTGATGGTTACCATCTTCGGCCGTGCCACTCCGGTGGAGCTCGAGTTTAATCAGGTTGAAAAAGTAGCCTAAGTTTGTGCAGCCGTGAAGTTGCGAATTTGAAACTGAGACAGCCGAATCCTTGTAATGGCCTGGGCCGAAAATACCTAGACCTGGGCGTCCCGCGGGACAGGATTCAGAATAAGGTAAAAGGAAATGGCAAAGAAGGTAACAGGTCAGGTTAAGCTGCAGATTGCAGCGGGCAAGGCAACGCCCGCGCCTCCGGTAGGTCCGGCGCTCGGTCAGGCGCAGATCAACATCATGGAGTTCTGTAAACAGTTCAATGCCCGCACCAGCAATAAGGAGCTGGAAGGGCTGATTATCCCGGTCGTGGTTTCGGTGTACAACGACCGTACGTTTACGTTTGTCACCAAGACGCCGCCGGCGCCGATTCTGTTGAAGCGCGCCGCGGGAGTCGCCAAGGGATCGGGAACGCCGAATAAAGACAAGGTCGGCCAGGTGACCGAAAAGCAGGTGGAAGAGATTGCGAAGCAGAAAATGCCCGATCTCAATGCCGCTTCCTTGGAGACCGCGATTAAGAGCATCAAGGGTACAGCGCGGTCGATGGGAATCGAAGTGATCTAGCAGCTGGCGGTTAGAAGTTGGCAGCCAGGGTCCGGTGGAACATCGTGCGGGCTCCTGAGTGCTAGCTACCAGCCACTAGCTGCCAGTAAGTCGAAAATACCACGGCCCCCCGGCAGTTATGGCGGGCGGTGGGAGACGAGGAGCCCGATGAGTCGAAAAACAGGAAAGAACGTCGAAAAGGCACGCAAGGCGGTCGAGGATCGCGTTTACATGCTGGTCGAAGCCGTGCCGTTGTTGCAGAAAGTCAAATTCGTAAAATTTGACGAAACCGTGGAAGTCACCCTGCGTCTGGGGGTCGACCCGAAGCATGCCGACCAGATGGTACGCGGTACCGTGGTGCTACCGCATGGTCTGGGAAAATCAAAGAAAGTACTGGCGGTCGTAGGCCCCGATAAAGTGCGCGAAGCCGAACAGGCGGGCGCCGACTTTGCAGGCGGCGAAGAAATGGTCGAGAAGATCCAGAAGGAAAACTGGCTGGATTACGACGCCATCGTAGCCACTCCCGACATGATGCGCTCATTGAGCCGGCTGGGTAAGATTCTGGGGCCCCGCGGCCTTATGCCTAACCCGAAGACGGGAACGGTAACCACGGACATCGGTAAAGCGGTGGAAGAATTGAAGGCCGGTAAGGTGGAATACCGCACCGACAAGACCGCTCTGGTGCATGTTCCGGTGGGCAAGCTGTCGTTTGCGGCAGACAAGCTGGTGGACAATGCGCGAGCGGTCATCACCAGTGTGATCAAAGCCAAGCCGGCGGCGGCGAAGGGCAAATACGTCCGGGCGATGTATATCAGCTCGACGATGGGCCCGGGTATCCCGCTGGATGTGGCTGCCGCGGAAGCTGCTGCAAAGGGGTAGAACCCCGGTAGCTGGTAGTGAGCAGCTGGCATTCAGGAAAAAGCGGGTCGTGCCGGCGTGAGGCTGCTATTCACCGGCTGCAAGGAATTACAAATATTCTGGCCCAAACGAGGGCTTACCTGGCTACGAGCGATTAGCTTCTAGCTACTGGAGTTTGAGATGGCTCTGACAAAGGCAAAAAAAGAACAGACCGTAGAGAAGTTGCACCAGGAGATGGAGTCGTCGGTGGGCGCGATTGTCGCCACTTTCGGCAAACTGAAGGTCGCCCAGGATTTCGAGCTGCGTAAGACCATTCGCGGCGCCGGCGGCAAATATCACGTGATTAAGAACACTCTGGCGGAACGCGCGGCCAAGGGGACGAAGCTGGAAGCCGCCCTGCAGAATCTGTCCGGAGTGACCTCGGTTGCCTTCACCGATGGCGATGCGGTGGCGCTGGCCAAGGCGTTCCAGAAATACGTCAAGGACAATCCGGAGCTTTCGGTCAAGGCCGGCGTTCTCGACGGCAAAGTGCTGTCGGTCGCCGATATCAACACTTTGGCCACAATGCCTTCGCGCGAAGAGATGATGAGCAAGTTGTTGTTCCTCATCAATGCTCCGGCGCAGCGGCTGGTGACGGTGATGAATGCCGTTGGCCGCGATGTGGCCGTGGTATTGAACCAGGCGGTCAAGGAAAACAAGTTCAAAGCCGGCGAAGCGGCCGGCGCGTAGCGCCGTTCCACATCCCACGTTTCCCGTTCCACATTGTTGGCTGCGGGGGCGCGGAGCTGGTGGCGGGGTTTTCGTGATTTGTCGAGCGAGTTGGATGGATGCTCAGCGAATCAGATTTTTGGAAGTACAGGTTCTTGTGAAACGTGGAACGAGGAGCGTGGAACGAGAAACGGTTTTTGCGGTTCCAGGGTTATCCGCGGGCAGGTGTTGCGCAGGCCTCAATTGCCGCGTTGTCTGGCGTGGTCAGGCCGGCCAAGCGCACCGGAAGCCTCGAAGCTGATGATCCACCCCCGGCATGGCCGGGAAGTAACTGATACCTATACGAGTGGAGACATAAAATGGCGGATTTGCAACAACTTGAAGAGCAGATTGTAGCGTTGTCGCTTCTGGAAGCGGCGGAACTGGTAAAGAAGCTGGAAACCCGTTTGGGCGTGTCGGCGGCAGCGGCGGCACCGGTGATGGTAGCCGGGGCGGGCGCAGCGGCGGCAGCGGCTCCGGCCGAGGAGAAGACCGAATTCAGCGTTATTCTGACTGGAGTCGGATCCAATAAAATCAATGTTATCAAAGCAGTACGGGAAGTTACCAGTCTGGGCTTGAAGGAAGCCAAGGATCTGGTGGACGGCGCTCCGAAGCCGATCAAAGAAGGTGTCGGCAAGGAAGAAGCCGAGACCATCAAGAAGAAGTTCACGGAAGCTGGCGCTACCGTCGAGGTCAAGTAGCAGGGAGTTCCGGGCGCGGCGAGGCGGGTGTTTGCCGTGGCCGGTCTCAGACGGGCATTGTTCGGCTAGTAACTAATCCGGTTCAGTTCATCTTGTGGCAAAAACTTTGCCGCAGGATGAACCTGGATTGGCCTTTGAGACATCTATAATAAGAAGGTCTCAATGACTCGAATGACGAGTTGAGTTGCTGTTTGAACTGTCCGGGGTCGTCGTAGAAGTATTGGGCCCTTCACCGGTGCAGCCCGGCGGCTGTGCCACAGGATGGGCGTTTTGCTGGCGGACCGTCCAAAGCGGGGACGGAAACAGGCCGAAATACTGGCGCAGGAATACACAGTTCAATTAAG
>CAZUCM010000320.1:0-4351 GCA_964619235.1 uncultured Terriglobales bacterium | reverse complement strand
GCCAACGGGCACCTGGCAGTTGTTCCGAGTGACGGGAAACCTGAAACTGGAAACTGGAAACTATGTCTTTTTGGTTCCTTCGTCCATGGCCAGGTTCGCCAGGCGGTCGGCTTCTTTGTTCTGTTCGCGGCGGACGTGGTCGATGCGAAACCAGTCCAGCCGGCGAATCTGCGTCTTTGCCTGCTCGAAGAGGGGACGCAAGCCGGCGTTATTCACTTTGTAGATGCCGTTAATCTGCCGCACCAGCAATTCCGAATCGCTGAATACGTGCAGGGCGCGCAGGCCATGTTGCAGGCCATAATCCAGGGCCGCCAGCAAGGCGGAATACTCGGCGAAGTTATTGGTCTGGTGACCCAGAAAGCGGTTCAGCCGAGCCACCGCCTGTTGTTTTTCGTCCTGAAAAAACACTCCGTACCCGGAAGGGCCGGGATTGCCGCGCGCGCCGCCGTCGATATGAACCAGCCAGCGGGGCGATGGCGGCGGCACTTCTGGGCCAAGGGGAAGCTGTCGAAACGGCATATCGCGATAGTAGCAGACTGCTCAGCGCCCCAGCACCAGGCGGTTGGCGAGCCGCTCCGGCAATCCGGCGTCGAGAATGCGCCGCTGGGCGCTGGGAACGTCGTACGGCACGCGAAAGAAGTCGACGGCCTGGCGATCGCTGTCGAAAATCGCGAAGGCGGCGCGCCAGTCGCCGTCGCGGGGCTGTCCGGCGGAACCGGGGTTGATCAGGTAGCGGCCTTTGCGGTTCAGTTGCAATTCACCGCGGCCAGGCTTTTCACTTAAATCGATTTCGGGATTGATTTCGCTGCCTTGGTCGTCATACAGGCAGAATCCACCCTGGATATGCGTGTGTCCGAAAAAGGTGAGAGGCATGCGGCTGCCCAGCAAGGGCTCCAGAGCGTTGGTAATGGAAACCAGGTACTCGTCCTCGTCGAGCGGCGAGCCATGAACGAACTGGACTCCGGCGAGGCCCGCGGTGGCAAGCGGACCGGCAGGCAACTGTTTTAACCATTCCAGGTTATCGGGCGTAATCGTCTGGCGGGTCCAATGAGCGGACATGGCCGCAATCGGATTAAAGCCGTCGATGCCGGATAAGCCGGCACAAGCCCGATCATGGTTGCCGCGCACGTTGACCCGGCACAGCCGGCGAACTCGTTCGATGACTTCATTGGGAGAAGCGCCATAGCCGACGATGTCGCCCAGATTTACGGCGATATCATAGGGCGGAGCCGCCTTGAGGCAGGCCTCAAGCGCTTCGAGGTTCGCGTGGAGATCAGTGAGCAGCAGAACACGCACAATGGCAGACCAAGCCGGATTATACCGGAGAACGTTTGCCGTTCCCCGTCTCCCGTTCCCCGCAGGAGCCGACAGAATTCCGGATGTGGCCGGCGGGGGACGCGAGAGGGGGAACGCTCTTACACTTCCAGCACAATCTTTCCGCCGGCTCCCGGCTTCATTACTTCTTCGTGGGCCAGAGGCGCGCCGGCCAGCGGGAACTGCTTGCCGATCACCGGACGCAGGCTGCCGTTTTCCAGTCCGGCCGCCAACGCGGCGTGAATGCTGCGCATGTCCGCCTCGGTGACGTTAAATAGCGTCATGCCCAGGATGGCGGCATCGCGGCTCATGGCGTCGCGCGGATTGATTTCTACCGGTCCGCGGCTGCCAATCACCACCACTCGTCCCTTGGGCGCCAATACCGTGAGGTCCTTGCCGAGATTCTGATTGGCCAGCATTTCCAGGATCAGATCCACGCCCCGGCCCGCGGTAATCTTCAGCAACTCTTCCAGGTAATCGGGCCTGGTATGGTCCAGTACGAAATGGGCGCCTTGTTCGGCGACCAGGGCGCGGCCTTTTTCGGTGCCGGCGGTTCCGATTACGATGAGGCCGGCGGCACGGCCCAATTGCACGGCTGCCGTTCCCACGCCGCCGCTGGCGCCGTGAACCAGGAGAGTTTCTCCGGGGGCAGCCCGCGTGATCTGGAACATGGCGCGATACGCAGTGGCATAAGGCACGCCCACGGCAGCGCCTTGGGCAAAGGAGGCTGCTTCCGGCAGCCGATATACCTGCGCCTGGGTACACAGCGACTGCTCGGCATAGGTGCCGCTCAGGCTGCCGGCGACGTAGACGCGGTCGCCCGGTTTGACGTTGACGACAGCGTCACCAACGGCGGCGACCACTCCCCCGCCGTCCATGCCGGGCGTAAACGGCAGCGCCGGTTTACGGGCGTAGGTGCCGGCGCGGATGTAGGTTTCCACCGGATTGACTCCGGCGGCATGAATGCGAACCATCACCTCGCCGGAAGCCGGCTTCAGGTCGGGAACGGTTTCCAGTTTCATCACCTGGGGACCGCCGAACTCGTGTACTCGAATCGCTTTCATCGTTCACCTCGCTGCTGCAGATCATTGTACTTCTCGATTCCCTTAGAGCCGAAGCGGATGACAGTGGCGAACATTTCAGGATAAGATTCTGTGCCAACGGAGAGGGAGGATATTCCATGCAGTGTGACAGAGCGCAGACCTGCTCGTTTTATGGCAACAAGATGGGCCTTAAACCGGCCGTGGTGGAATTGGTGAAGCAGACTTTTTGTGAGCGCGACAAGAATCAATGCGCGCGCTACCAGCTGATCGTGGCCGGGCTTCCGGTGCCCGACGATCTTTACCCCAGCGACATCAATCGGGGCCGGGAGATCATTCGCGACTGGCGAAGCCGGGCGGTTTAGGAAGAGCGATTCATGCAAGGCAGCCGGGTATTTGCAGACTGCCCGGCCGTGCCGCCATTGCCCGATTGCTCCACGCGGAAAGCGCCGGCGCTACTTCCTCACTCAGCTTGCGCGGCCGGCCCGCCGGCCCGCCAGTCAATGTCGTCCAAAGTTTCGTGCACTCGCAGCATGTGGCACAGATGCCCCAGCTGGGCCCAATAGAAATGGACCTCGGGGTCTTCGTGCGCTTCCAGGCGCGCCTGGGGAGATAACCAGCGGCGAATGTTGAAGTAATTGGGAGGATGGTTGTGGTTACGCAAGAGCTCGTCGCGGCTGTAGCCCTTGCGTTCCAGAAGGGAATAGAGTTCCCGCAAAACGCGAAGAAACTCTTCTTCGGATCCCTCCAGGGGCTCCATCACCGCGATGGAAAGAATCGAATTGGAATTGGGAGATGGGGTCACAGCGGAATTCTACCTTTTTCCTGGCCGGGGTACAGGCCGATTTGAGTTTTTCCCGGAGCGCTTTTGCCGGGTACGGGCGGCAGCCGGCTCCGGCATATTTTCCACCACATGCAGGCGCATGAGATTGGTAAAGCCGGGAGAGGCCATGCGGGTTCCCGCAACCAGCCCGATGACGCTCCCCGGCGTGGCTGCGCCGCGCCGGATCAATTCGCGCTCGGCCGTCACCAGCATATCCTCGGCGGACTTGGCCCGCTTGGCATGCACCGGCTGCACGCCCCAGCAGATATTCAGCCAATTGGTGACGCGGATGTCATGGGTGAAGGCGTAGATGGGCGAAGGGGGGCGATACTGGGAAATCAGGCGCGCGGTGGTGCCGGTTTCGCTGAACACGGCAATTGCGCGCATATCCAGATCGGTGGCGGCGTGAGCCACTGAATCGCATATGCTTTCCGCAATCGATAGGCGGTGATGGTCGCGACGGCGCTGCCAGGCCGGCGGCAAATGGGCCTCGGCCTGCACAATGATGCGCGCCATGAAATTGACCGCCTCGCAGGGGAACTTGCCGGCGGCGGTTTCCGCCGATAGCATCACCGCATCGCTGCCGTCGAAGATGGCGTTGGCCACGTCGCTGGCTTCCGCCCGCGTCGGCCGGGGATTCTCGATCATGGACTCGAGCATCTGGGTGGCGGTGATCACCGGCTTTCGCCACCAGGCGGCTCGCCGGATGACCAGCTTCTGCAGTACCGGCACCTCTTCCGGCGGCATCTCCACCCCCAGGTCGCCTCGCGCCACCATGACCGCGTCGGCGGCCTGCAGGATTTCCTCGAGGTGTTCGATGGCCTGGGGCTTTTCCAGCTTGGCGATCAGCGGCGGCGCGCCATTCCCCGAGCCGATCAGCTTTTTGGCGGCGCGAACATCGTTGGCGGTCCGCACAAACGAAAGGGCCACCATATCCACGCCGTGCTTCAGCCCAAATGCCAGGTCTTGGCGGTCTTTTTCCGTCAAGGAAGGAATACTCAGCAATGCGCCCGGTACATTGATTCCCTTATGTTCGCCCAACAATCCGCCATTGATCACCTCGCATTCCACGTCTTTGCCGTGAAGTGCGCGCACGCGCAATTCCAGCAGGCCGTCGGCAAGCAGGACGGGATCGCCGGGACGCACATCCCTGGCCAGGCCGGCATAGCTGGTG
>CAZUCM010000319.1:0-4378 GCA_964619235.1 uncultured Terriglobales bacterium | reverse complement strand
TATCCAGGTTGGCAAGGTGCAATTGCGTGGTGGAGCGCGAGAGTTCATCGCGCATGGCCTTCATGACGACATCGTCCTGGCCAAACGCGGCGGAAGCCGGCCACAGGACCAGCAGCGACAGACAGCATAGTACGCGTTTCATAGATTCTCCTGTCAGCCTCGGGTCTACTTGCCGGGCGCGGTTGGGGGCGCAAGAATGGGCTTACGTTCCTCTGATTTTTCTTTGCGCTGCACTTCGATCTGTTCCAGCAGCAATCCGGGAGCGACGGCCGATACCGGCACCCATCCCGACTCCGCGCCGCACACCCCGTTGAATACTCCGGGTTGGTCGTCCGCGGCGAGAATCTTGCTGAAGGCGATCAGCGGCGTGCCGATCAGGTCGAGGCCACGCACCAGCTCTTCGCGTCCGTCAGGATAGACGCGATAGACAACCGTCGGCAGTACGCTGAACGAGTTCGGTACGCTGCGCGACGTGTACGTGAAACCGCCCTTGATGTCGTCGAACAGCAGGCCATAGGGCTTGTTCGCCGCCTTGATGCGTTCCACCAGCATCTTCTTCAGCTCGGCGTGGGGAACGGTCTGCGAGGCCTGGACAATCAGATTGGACTGCCGGGCCGCCGCCGGATATCCCGGTTGCCGCCGGCCGTGACCGTTGGAAACGGCGGAGCCATCCACGGGCGAGCGGGACATCAGAAAGGTCTTGAACGTTCCCTGATCCACTACCGCCACGCGGCGCGCCTTCACGCCCTCATCGTCATAGGGGTAATAGCCCACCAGGTCGACGCCGTCGAAACTGCGCAGCGTAGCATCGGAATAGACGGAAAGGAAGGCCGGCAGCACCGGCTGGTTGATCTTCTTCTTGAAGGTCTGTGCGTCATCGTCTTCTTTGAGCCGCGCGCCCTCGACCCGATGCCCGAAGATCTCATGGAAAAATACCGCGCTGGCGCGGTTGGAAAGCATTGCCGGTCCGGTATAAGCATCGGCCACGGGCGCTTTTTGCAGTGCCAGCAACGTATCGAACATTTGCGATACGTCCGCCATCACCTCATCGTCCGTGGGCAGCCCGTCAGGACGGAAAGACATGAAGGTCCGGTCCAGCGGCAGTACCTCGCCATCTTCGGCCCGGATGGAAGCGCTGATGATGAGCTTATAAAGCGGAGTTGACGTCCGGATCTCCGCGCCATCGGTGTTGACGTAGCGCCGCGTCACGGTCTCCGCGCTGGCCGTGATGTCCGCGTCCACGATGTCGGTGGACTTGCGGAAGATGCGGCCATAGCGGCGGACCTTTTCTTCCCAGGCGCCGCGGTCGAAGGATAGAGTGGTTGGTTGGTCGACGTATTTCTCCGCCGGCGCGGGCGAAAAATCCGGCGACTTGTCTTCTTCGTCAACCTTGATTTCGCGATTCGTCTTGACCGCTTCCAGGCGCTGTACGGCGTCCTGATACTGATGGTCGGTCTCCAGCCAGATCGCGACCTTCAATGCCTCCGGGCCGTCCTCGATCGGGATTCGTCCGTACGCGCTGCCGAAGCGATTTGCGCCATAGCCATAACCGAAGAATGCTCCGCCATGGGTGTTATCCAGCTTGTAGCTGCCCACTCGCAGGTCGACGTCCAGCAACCGGGTCCGTTTCTCGGTGCTGGAGGTCAGCGCACCGAAGGAGGAAGTCACGGTGATCGCGCGATTGTCCGTGAGCTGGTAGGAGATGAAGTAAGGAGGCGCAGGTTCCTTCTTTAATGCCTCGGAAGATCGCTTCAACTCCTCTTTTAACGATTGCATGACCGAGTCGTCCGCAGCCTTTTGCTGAGTAAAACCAAGCAGCGGTAACATTATGAAAAGCAAGCAGATTCCAATACGAACTCGCAAGCGCACCTCGCCTTACAGAAGTAAACGCACACTTCCCGTATCGACAGGGGTATGCAATAGCTCCAGTTACTAAGGGAATCTGCTTATAGCGTAAGATGCGGGGGATGGGACTTAAACCTATAATTATCTGTTCCATAAGGAGACCGCACCATGAGATCATTTTTCGCCGTTGCTTTTCTGTTAGCAGGTTCATTGTCCGCCGTGGCTCAAGGGATTAAGCCCTGTGATGAGTTGAAGGCCGAAATCGCCAAGAAGCTGGACGCAAAAGGTCTGCAGTCTTACTCGCTCGATATCGTAGCTAAGGATAAAGAGGCGGAAGGCAAGCAGGTGGGCACTTGCGAGGGCGGCATGAAGAAGATTGTGTACAGCAAGACGCCGGCACAACCCAAGCCCGCCGCCAAGGCAGCGAAGAAGCAATAAGCGCACACTTTCATTCCGGCCCGGTTTTCGTTCATCGGCCATGTCTTCCCTGGCGGGCATGGCCTTTTGGACTGAACGCTTCCGCTATCATATTGATACAATGGCGCTGCCGGACTTCAGACCGATGAGCTCACTTTTCGACTTTCGCCAGCGCACGTGGCTACTCATCCTGGTAGCTCTCCTCGCGGTTCTCCCGTTGACCGCGCTGGAACCCGACCGTGCCATGACCGAATACGGGCATCGCACATGGCTCTCCGATTCCGGCCTGCCGCAGGAAAGCGTGCTCTGCCTGTTGCAGACCCGGGATGGCTATCTCTGGCTCTGCACCAACGAAGGCGTCGTGCGCTTCGATGGGGCGCGGTTCACCACCTTCGACCATAACAGCACGCCCGAACTCCTGCTGAGCGCCGCGCGAACCCTGGCGGAAGACCGGCAAGGCGGCATCTGGGTAGGCAGCAACAGCGGTCACGTTGCCTACTATAAGGATGGCCGCTTCACCGCCTTTCCCTGGAGTTTCGGCTCCGCCAGCGTGCTCGCCATACTTGAAGATCATGAGGGCGCCGTCTGGTTCGGAACCGACGATGGCCTGTTCGTCTATAAGGACGGGCAGGTGAGGCAACTTGGCGCCAAGGACGGAATGACCGCCAAGCAAATATGGGGCCTGGTCGAAGATGAGCGTCATCGTATCTGGATTGCAGGCACCGGCGCCGGTCTGCTGGTATGGCAAGACGGCAAGGCGACCGCCATTTCGCGAGAAGATGCCGGGCATATCATCACCTGTCTGGCCGTTCACGGAAACGACCTGTGGGTAGGCGGGCGTCCTGGCCTGCGGCTGCTGCGCGACGGCAAGCCGGCTGCGTTTCCCGCCCAGGCGGCCCTGGCTGAGGAGTCGTTTTCTTCCCTTTACGCCGACCCGAACGGCTATCTGTGGGCGAGCACCCGGCATACCGGGATCCGGCGCATCAGCCCCGATGGGCGCATTGACTCGTACCGCCGCACCGACGGCCTCTCCTCCGACGAAGTCACCTCCGTGCTGGGGGACAGCTACGGAAATCTCTGGATTGGAACCATGGGCTCCGGGCTCAACCAGCTGCGGAACAACTTTTTCGAAAGTCTCGGTCCGGAGCAGGGAATCCCCGGCTTTGTTCGAACTTTGGTCGGGGACCGCAATGGAGACATGTGGATCGCCACCCAGTCCGACGGCTTGCATCTGGTGCATCAGGGAAAAGTCGAAGCCTATCCCAGTCCCGGAAGTCAATTCCTGCGCGGCTCCTTCGTGGATAAGGACAACTCCCTCTGGTTCGGCACCGCGGACGGTTCGGTCTACCATCAGATCGGCCCGCACCGGTTTGAGGAATTCACCGTAAAGGACGGATTTATTGGCGGCAGCGTGAAGTGCTTCCTGCGTTCCCGCGACGGCAGTTTGTGGATTGGCACCACCTTCGGCGTCAGCCGCTATCGCAACCGGCAATTCCACAACTACACCATGGCCGATGGCCTGGCGGGAACTGAGATGGCCGACATTCTGGAAGCGCACGACGGCACTCTCTGGTTCGCCACCGATGGCGGCCTCACCGGCTTTCGCAATGAAGTCTTCTTCGCCAGCATTACCGACAAAGACGGCCTATCCAGCCGTCAACTCCGCTGCCTGTACGAAGACTCGAGCGGGGCGATCTGGATCGGCACCCGCGACAGCGGTCTCAATCGATTGAAGAACGGAAAAATCACGGTCTACAACCAGCGCATCGGCCTGGCTCGCGACGTGGTCTTTTCCATCATCGAAGACGATGCCCATAGCTTCTGGATGAGCTCCACCCGCGGCGTCTTCACCGTGCCCCGGAAGCAATTGGAGGATTATGCCGAAGGCCGCATTTCCTCGGTGACCTCCGTTGCCTACGGCTCCGGCCACGGCATGCGGGCCGAGGAATGCAGCGGCTATTCGCAACCTGCCGCCTGGAAGACCAGCGACGGGCGTATCTGGTACCCCACCGTGCGCGGCGTCTCCATTATCGATCCCCGCCGCATGCGGTTGATCGCGGACACCTTCCAGCCCCAGGCGATGATCGAGGAGATACGCGTTGACCACCAACCCGAT
>CAZUCM010000318.1:0-4378 GCA_964619235.1 uncultured Terriglobales bacterium | reverse complement strand
CTTTCCAGCAGCCGGACGGACAGCCGATTCAGGTAATCGCGCCTCTGGATTTAACGATCGAATCCGGCTCCATTACGGCATTGCTGGGCCCTTCGGGATCGGGCAAATCCACGTTGTTGCGTATGTTATCCGGGCTGGGAGTTCCCTCCGCCGGAGAGGTGTACTGGCACGGTCGGCCGATGCTGGATTGCAGTCCGAATGTCGCCATCGTCTTTCAGAGCTTCGCCCTGTTTCCCTGGCTGACGGTTCTGGACAATGTGGAAGCGCCGCTGCTGGCCCACGGCATGCGTCATACCGAGCGCCATCACCGCGCCCTTCGCGCCCTGCATACGGTGGGGCTGAAGGGATTTGAGAGCGCATATCCCAAAGAGCTCTCCGGCGGCATGAAACAGCGGGTGGGATTTGCCCGCGCCCTGGCCGTGGAGCCCGAAGTCTTATTTATGGACGAACCCTTCTCCGCGCTCGATGTGCTGACGGCGGAGAACCTGCGCGGTGAACTCCTGGAGCTTTGGCTGGGAAAGAAGATTCCCACGCGCAGCATCTTCCTGGTGACGCATAACATTGAGGAAGCAGTGCTGCTGGCCGATCGCATCATTGTTCTGGGCCGCAATCCCGCACGGATTCGCGCCGATTTTCGTCTGACTTTGCCCCAGCCACGGGAGCGCAAAGCCGCCGATTTCCTGATGTACGTGGACTATATCTATAAAGTCATGACCCAGCCGGAGCTCGAATTGGCCCCTCCCTCCGGGCCCCGGCCGCCCAAGCCCGCCTACCAGATGCTGCCCCACGCGCGCCCCGGCGGCATTGCCGGTTTGCTGGAACTCCTGCAGGACCACCAGGGCAAGGAGGATCTGTATCACGTCGCGGACGAGCTTCTGATGGAAGTAGACGATCTGCTGCCGATTCTCGAGGCCGCAACCCTGCTCGGGTTTGCCTTGTCGCATGAAGGCGACGTTGAAATCACCCCCGCGGGCACCGCGTTTGTGGACGCCGATATTACCGCCCGCAAGAATCTTTTCCGCGAAGCCGCACTGGAACATGTGACCCTGCTGCAACAGATCAACAGCGCGCTCGCCAATAAATCGGACCATGCCATGCCGCTGGAATTCTTCCGCGATGTAATGGAGGAGCATTTTGCCGGGCCCGAAGTGCAGCGGCAACTGGATACCGCATTGCACTGGGGGCGATATGCCGAGCTATTTTCCTACGATTCGGAAACCGACCAGCTGCACGCCGGCCCGCTGGTCGGCCATGAAGAAATGAGCGAGAAGGCTTGACCACAGCCACAGCCAGCCCATTCACCCGCAAAGCGCCGCGGGTTCCGCCCTGGGGATGGACCCCGGCCGGCGCCGCTTCGGTATTGATGGACTTGCCGGTTCTGCTCGCCGGTCTGGGAGTGTTCTACGGACTACTGGCCCTCGGCCGTTACTGGATTGGCACGGTCAATGCCCAACCCGAGATCCACCTTTCTCCCGCCGCGCTTCCGAAGTATGCGCTGTTTTCGCTGGCACGGCTGGCTGTGGCTTACGTCATCAGCTTTGGATTCACCCTGGTTTACGGCTATCTTGCCGCCTATAACGCCCGTGCCGAACGTATCCTGGTGCCGTTGCTGGATACCTTGCAGTCCATTCCGGTCTTGAGTTTTCTCCCCGGCGTCATGCTATCCATGATGGCCTTATTCCCAAAATGGCAGTTGGGACTTGAACTCGGGTCGATCCTGTTGATTTTCACCGGACAGGTCTGGAATATGACCTTCAGCTTTTACTCCTCGCTCAAAGGCATTCCCCAGGAACTGCGCGAGGCAGCGCACATTTACGGCCTCAGCTGGTGGCAGCGGCTGGTGCAATTGGAGTTGCCCTACGCGGCGATCGGACTGATTTGGAATTCCATGATGTCGGTGGCCGGGGGCTGGTTCTTCCTGATGGCCTGTGAGATGTTCGTATTGGGCAATCGCGACCTGCGCCTTCCCGGACTGGGATCCTATCTGCAGACCGCTGCCAACGCCGGCGACACGCGGGCCATTCTGTGGGGACTGGCAGCCATGATCGGGGTCATTATCCTGATCGATCAGTTGCTGTGGCGCCCGGTGATCGCCTGGGGCGAGCGCTTCAAGTTCGAACAGGTGGAGGCTGCGGAAGCGCCGCGTTCTCCCATCCTAGCCCTGCTGCGCCGCTCGGAACTTCTGTCGGTGATCGATCGCTGGACCGTCGCCCCTGCGCGCGAGCGCGTGAATCTGTATTTCGCGCGGCAAACCGCTTCGCCGGCCAATTCGGGCAGGCGGCATTCATCATCACTGTGGACCGGGCGCATTGTGGCTACCGTTGCCTTGATGGCAGTGGCATATGGCGCCTTCAAGATCATACTGACGGTGGCGACCGTCTCTTCGCCCGAGTTCGTCCAGATCCTGCGGGGAGCCGGCGCCACTTTCCTGCGCGTAGCTGTCACCCTGCTGCTGGCGGCAGCTTGGACGATCCCGGTTGGGGTCTATATCGGATTGCGCCCACGCGTCTCCGCGGTATTTCAGCCGGTGGCTCAGATTGCAGCTTCGGTGCCGGCTACTGCGCTCTTCCCTGTCCTTCTGTTGATTCTGATCCGCCTCGGCGGAGGCTTGGGCATCGGCTCTATCGCGCTATTGTTATTGGGAACACAGTGGTACTTGCTCTTCAATGTGATCGCGGGAGCTTCCGCCATTCCTTCGGACTTGAAGGAGGTCAGCGAGGTATACCGCTTTCGCCTTGGTGAGCGCTGGCGAAAATTGATTCTTCCGGCTATTTTCCCCTATCTGGTCACGGGCTTTGTAACCGCATCCGGCGGCGCCTGGAACGCCAGTATCGTTGCCGAGTATTTCCACTTCAACGGCCGGACTATGTCCACCGTTGGACTCGGAGCGGTCATCAGCCGCGCTACCGACAGCGGGAACTTTCCGCTGCTGATCGCAGCCACGGTGGTCATGGCCGCCATGGTGGTAACCATCAATCGGCTGCTCTGGCGCCGGATGTACTCCTTGGCGTCAACGCGGTTCAAGCTGGAATAGGGCGGCAGCAGGGATAAGGCGAAGAGGGTAGGACCTGATTCAGGTTGTTTCCGTCGTCCCGCAGGGATGGCAGGATGAAAGCCCGGGGTTTCAACCCCGGGAACGCGTAACGCCACAGGCAGTCCTGATGGATCCGGTTCTTTCTGTCTGTTGATTTAGGCCTCGCATGCCGGGCTTATTTTTTCTTAGCCGCCCGTTGTGTGCGCGCTACGGTGTTGGCCGCCACCGCGGCGCGAATGAGTTGCTTGAAGGCAGCTTTGTCGATCTTCTCCCCCTCGCGCAGGTCGATTGCCCGCCGTGTGTTCCCTTCCATACTGGAATTGAACAGCTTCTTCGGATCTTCGAGGGAGGCTCCGCGAAAGAAGGTGAGTTTCACGACCTGTTTATAAGATTCTCCTGTGCAGACACCGCCGTCGTGGGACCAGATGGGAGTTCCCATCCATTTCCACTCCTCCTGGATACCTGGGTCGGCTTCGTGGATGAGCTGACGGACATGAGCGAGGGTCTCTCCTCTCCAATCCCCCAGCTCTTCAATCCGCTTGGTGATATTCGCTGCAGCGCCATTGCCATTCGGAAGACTTGCCGGCTTCATGTTCTCTCCGATCTTTTGTTTCGCCGGCCGGCCCTTTGCCGGCAAGGAAGCCGTCTTGAGGTCTTGGCAGTCAGCGCTACGCCGGCGGCAAGGCGCAGCGCTGAGATGCCGTTTAATGCGGGCTGCACGGGTCGCGCGGAAACCATGCGCTGTGATCTCTCCTTCCGCAATTGCACCCTGAAACTGCGATATCACTCAGGCTGCCTCGTCGTACTCGTCATGGCGGCGGAACCATAGTCCCGTCTCATTGCGCCCCATGGGAGCGCGGTCGAGCCACTGGTACATGCCCCAGAGGCTGTCCAATCCGCGCGCGTAGGCGGAATAGGTGTGATAGACAATGCCGTCCTCCAGCGCAAACGCGCTCATGCCCGGCCTGTCGCGTACGTACGTGGGCGCGTCGATTCCGGTCATCGCCGCCTGTTTGACAACAAGTTCCGGGAACAGCGCCGCGTCCATCACGTGGCCGCCGCGCCGGTAGTTGTATTCGGCTTCCCCCCGGCGTTGTTGTTCCTCGGTGATCGTGACGTTGAAGTCGAAGTTGAAGTCGCCATCGAGCGATGAGGCCCAGTGGAAGATCCACCCCATCCTCCGCTTGTACGCCTGCAACTTTGCCAGCGGCGCCCGCGATACCGCCGAAAGCATGACGTCGTGGTTCGCCAGGTGCACGACAAAGCCGTTGAAGCCGTCCGCGATCGCCGAGCAGGACGGACACCCCGCAGCGTAGCCGGGCCCGAACATGAAATGGTAGACGA
>CAZUCM010000317.1:0-4378 GCA_964619235.1 uncultured Terriglobales bacterium | reverse complement strand
GCCTGGGCGGCGGCGCGGGTCATGGCCGCCATGACCTCGGCATTCTGGATGAGAGAATCGCGACCCTGGGCCAGGTCTCCGCCCGCATTCTGGGCGATAAAGTCCAGGGCAGCGCCGAGGGCTGCGATCAAGGCAATCGCCGGAGTGTAAGCGGATTCACCTTTTGCCGCCGACTTGCGTTCCTTGCGCAGGTCGAAATAATAGGCCGGCGAATGAGGCTCTTCCATGCGCTTCCAGGCGCGTTCGCTCACCGCCAGATAGGCCAGTCCGGGTGGAATCATCAAGGCCTTCTGCGAACCGCCAATGATGATGTCGATACCCCATCCGTCAACGTCCAGACGCGTGGTTCCCAGGCCGGTGATGGCGTCCACCACCAGCAAGATGTCACCGCCGTTGGCGTTGGCTTCCCGCACCAGCCGGGCAATGCTTTCCACATCATGCCGGACGCCGGTCGAACTTTCGGTCGCCTGCACATAAACGCAACGCAAGCCGCTGCCGTTGGCGCCGATCTTTTCGCGAATCGCGTCCAAGGGAATGATCTGGCCGTAAGGAGCGCTCACCAGCTCCACCTGGCAGCCATAAGCCTTGCCCAGATCGCGCCAGCGTTCGCCGAACTTGCCGGCGGTGAGTACCAGGACCTTGTCTCCCGCCTTGGTCAGATTCGCCACCGAAGCTTCCATGGCGCCGGTGCCGGAGCAGGACAGCAGCAGAACGTCATTCTTGGTGCCGATAAAGGTCTTCAGATTGGCCAGTGTCTTCTGAAACAGGGCCTTGAAATCGGCGGTTCGGTGATGGATGTTAGCCGCCGCCATGGCGGTTTGTGCCGCCGGCAGCAGAGGCGTCGGGCCGGGGGTGAATAGGCGATTCTTCTTCAGCATAAGATTATTCCACTCTGGTTAGTAATCTGGCATTTCCGCACTCTCTCCGGCGGAAACCAACGGAGACAGCTCTTCCTCTACGAGATTACCATGTCCTTCCCCGGCCCTTCACGCGGTTTTTCCGTTGGAATAGATCGATTTGGCGGGACTCCTGCGCAGGCTTTGAAGAAGGCCGCCACCGCGGCGGCCTCTCCGGTTATGCGATTTTCCGCAGGTTGGAATCCTTACCGGCAGGCAGCGCACGTCTCCCGGTAAACAGCCGAAACAGCGCCGTCAGCAGGACAGCGCCGCCAATGGCGACCAGAATCGTGTAAACCATTCCCCCTTGACCGGCAAATCCAAGAGAACGCATGATCCAGCCGCCTACAACCGCGCCGGCGATTCCAAGCACGATATCCATGAACGCCCCCAGACCCGCGCCGCTCATAATTTTTCCCGTGGCCCAGCCCGCGATCAGGCCGACAATGGCCCACCATAACAACGCAAACATCGGCACCTCCTGTGTTCTCTTCAAGAGTTTGTTCTCAAAGATACCGATTCCGGGGGAAACTCAGAGGTTGCTCGCAACGGTAACGCTGCTGTATCCGGCTGCCATGGGTGCCAGCGAGGGGAAATAGTTTGCGCTGAGGCTGAATATCCCATCTATAATTTGCGGACATGAGCCTCATGGAACAAATCCAGAAGGATATTACGGACGCCATGCGGGCGCGCGACGAGCGCCGCCTCTCCGTTCTCCGCATGGTGAAGACCGCACTGAAACACAAAGAGATCGAAAAAATGGGCGCGTTGACCGATCAGGAGGGCATACAGATCCTCAGCAGCCTGATCAAGCAGCGCAAGGACTCAATAGAGCAGTTCTCCAAAGGCGGCCGGCCGGAGCTGGCGGAAAAAGAAGCCGCCGAAATTCCCATAATCGAAGCCTACCTGCCCAAAGCCGCAACCGAAGAGGATATCCGCGCGATGGTTGGCGCGGTCATCGGCGAAATGGGAGCGCCCACGGTGAAGGAAATGGGAGTGGTGATGAAGAACGTCATGGCCAGGTTTCAGGCCCAGGGCGCGCGCGTGGATGGCAAGACGGTCAGCGACATGGTGAAGCAGGCGCTGGCGAAATAGGCAGTCGTCCGCCGCCGGCCAAAGCCGGCCTGCTACATCAGGAATTGTTTTGTCTGCCGCACAATCGGGTGCTGCATCTCCTGCAGTTCGTTCTTGACCATGTTCAAGCCGTAGACGCAACGTTCGAACTGTTCGGAGAGCTGGCGGAACAGGGGCGCCACGCGGGCGTACTCGAACTGATCGAATTTGGAGACGATGTAGTAGCTCTCTTTGCCCGCCTGCATGAAATCGATGAATCCCTCCAGACGGGCGCGGCGCAGACGCCAGCGGTTGATGCTTTCCGGAAACATCCCGGCGAGAAACAGCGCGTAATCGCCGATATGTTTGCGGACCTGACGTTCGCGATCGAAGGATGGCGCCGGACCGTAGATCGGGTCGGATTCGAGAAGCATTTCTCCGACGTCGTGCAGCGGGCGGCCGTCACTGTTGCGAAGTTTGTAGAGCTGCTCCGACTCGCTGAATTCGGTCAGCATATCGGTGACGTAAGTGTGGACTTCGGCGCTATGCAAGCCGATATCGCCGTCGTAATGACGTTCCACCAGCTCCAGGAAGAGTTGCCGTAATGGATGCGTTTCCGCAATCATGCCCAGATCTCCCTATATATCTGTTCGGCCCTTCCGGGCTTTGACATTAGCAGGCGACCCGAAACGGAAGGCCACGCTTCCTGAGTTAGAGCAGGATCGCTGCCAATTGGATTCGGGCGCCAGAGTTTTGTTAGCCATCGGCGAAGGAGGCTGCTAACTGCCGCCGCCGGTGGTGCGGCGGCGCGGGGAGCGTCCTGGCTGGGCGCCGCCGGCGGCAAGAGCCTGATTCGTTGTATCTTTCGGTTTTTTGGGGTCTATCGGTTGATCCGGGTCAACTTGTTTCCCTGCCGGCCAGGGCGTGCAGGCGGGCAACCCAATGGCGCTTCGAACACTCTGTTGAGCGTAGCCAATTCAACTCAGCCGGCACAGTTCGGCTCCTGCCAGAACCGCAGCCAACCGGGAGGAGAAATTAGAAATGTCAAAGAAGAATGTGGAAGCGCTTCGCACTGCGCACGAAAAATGGAATCAACGCGATTTTGACGGCGTCGTTCATAATTTGGCTGACAACTGCATCTATGCCGACCATGCTCGGGGGAGGACGATCAAAGGTAAGCAGGCGTTCCGGCAATATGTGGAGGACTGGGCGAAATCCATGTCCGACGGCAAAATCACCAATCCCCACTACCATGATGCCGGAAACCAGGTGGTCGTCGAATTCACCGGGGAAGGCACCAACGACGGTTCTTTTGCCGGGTTTCCACCCAGCAACCGGCATGTCTCATTCTCGTTTTGTGAAATCTGGACGTTTGATAATCATGGCCGCATGATTACCGGCGGATGCTACTACGATCTGTATACGATCCTTACCCAGATGGGGCACACGAAGCCGCTGGCGTCAGCGGCTTGAGGAAAGTGCAGGCAGCCACGGATCCGCGGGCATGGGCGCGACGCCGCTTTTGCAGATCCGTGGCCATCATGTCGTGAGGCGGCTTACAATCCCAAAGCTTTCAGTTGGTCAACGACCGAATCCACCTGGAACGGTTTAACGACGTAGCCGTTGGCGCCACTTTGCAGGATCGTCGTGACCTTGGATATCTCGCCCTCGGTGGTGACCATTACCACCAGCATTGGGTCAAAGCGGTGATCCGCGCGGATATTCTTCAGCAGCTCAAGGCCATCCATGCGAGGCATATTCCAGTCGAGCAAAGCCACTTCATACGAGGCGCCGGCACTGAGCAGCTCCCAGGCCTCCTGCCCGTCCCGGGCTTCGGAGACCGAAAAGCCCATCTCCTGCAAAACCGAATCGAGAATGCCGCGCATGGTTCGCGAGTCATCCACCACGAGAGCTTTTCTCATCGGGCTCTACTCCTGTAGCCGGATACGCAGGCTCCGGAATGAGATTGGACTATTCCCCGGCTAAATCACTACGATCGGCTTTGCCGGCGTGCCCGCGCCTGCGCTTGCCGGCATCGATTCATTCTGATGCACGCGCAGGGTACGGATGCGATAGGGAATCTTCAGAGGATCGTAAGCGCGGCCCAGCAAACGCTCGATTTTCTCGAAATTACGTTCGGCAAAGGCGACGATCGATGGGCCTGCGCCGCCCAGGCAAACGCCCAGCAGATCCCGGTGCTCCAGGTTCAGCGCCTTTTCCAGACCCGGAACGATGATCTTCCGGTACGGTTGGTGCAGCCGGTCGCCCAGGGCTTCGCGCAGCAGGTGGAATTCACCGCTTTGCAGGGCCTGGAACAACAACACCAGCCGTTGCATATTGAACACCGCATCTTCGCGCGAAATCTGCGGGGGCAGTACGCCGCGCGACTCCGCTGTGCCTTTCTTCATGGCCGCGATCGGCGTCAACAC
>CAZUCM010000316.1:0-4385 GCA_964619235.1 uncultured Terriglobales bacterium | reverse complement strand
GCACCGGCTCCGGCACGGTGTCGCTCACCAACGATAACCTGCTGTCCGCAACCAGTTCCGCCACCGCGTTAACCGACGTCAGCGCCGCCATCGCCCAGGTCGCCTCCGTACGCGGCACCATCGGAGCATCGGTCAACCGGTTGACGGCGGCAAGCAATGTGATGTCCAACCAGGTGCAGAACCTGACCTCGGCGGAAGACGGCATTACGGCCGCCGATATTGGCGCCACGGTAGCCAACATGTCCAAGTACAACATTCTGAGCCAGACCGGTATGGCGGCATTGGCGCAGGCCAACTCCGCACAGCAGAATGTTCTGACGCTATTGAAATAACACCTTGCCTGGTTGACGGGGAGGGCGGGCAATTCCGCCCTCCCCCTTCCGCCGCAGGGTTGAGTCTTGGAACGATCTGAGGTTACGCCGGTAACCATGGCAGCCGGACCAGGGAAACAACGGTTATTGATGATGTCCACCAACGAAGAATCCGAAGGACCCATCGTCCGGAACGGTCATGCATTCCGTCTGAGCGCCACCAGCCGCAAATCGGCAATTAAAGCCTTATGCGGCTTTGCCGATAGGGTAGGTGAGAGATGAATCGGTTTCGTGAAGAGCAAGAACAAAAGGTTCGTGGGGAACAAGTCGTAGCACTCAGCTCCCAGACACGACCGGAACCGAAGCGAAAGGAGTCCTACCATGGCACTCAGCATCCTTAACAACGTAAGTGCATTGGCGGCAGAGAACCAGATCAACACCACGAGCACCAATTTAAACAAGACTTTGGCGCAGTTGGCTTCCGGTTCGCGTATCAACAGCGGCGCCGATGACGCTGCCGGCCTGGCTATCGCCAACGGTCTGCAGGCCAACATCACCGCTCTGACGCAGTCCGAGCAGAACGCTAATGATGGAGTCGGCCAGCTGCAAGTGGCCGATGGTTCGCTGTCCCAGGTAACTTCGTTGTTGAACCGCGCCGTTACCCTGGCCACCGAATCCTCCACCGGTACGGTTACGGACAATCAGCGTAGCGCTCTGGACGCCGAGTTTACCTCGATCAAGTCCGAAATCGACAGCATCGGCCAGAACACCACCTTCAACGGCTCTTCGGTGTTCACCAATTCGGCGACTTCGATCTTCTTGAGTGATTCCGGTTCGTCCAGCACCATCGCAGTGACCGTAGGCGTTCTGGGTCAGGGCAACATCGGCTCCGGCAGCGGTTCCGTCAGCCTGACCAGTGACAATCTGTTGTCCGCGAGCAGCGCGCAAACCGCTCTGACTCACGTGAGCAGCGCGATCGCCCAGGTCGCCTCCGTACGCGGCGCCGAAGGTGCGGTGGTCAATCGGTTGCAGGCGGCTTCGAACGTGATGTCCAACCAGGTGCAGAACCTGACCACGGCAGAGAGCGGCATCAATTCCGCCGACATCGCTCAGACCGTCACCAACATGTCGCAGTACAACATTCTGAGTCAGACCGGCATGGCCGCTCTGGCGCAGGCCAACTCAGCCCAGCAGAGCGTACTCACTCTGTTGCGCTAAACCAAGTAGGCGAGAAAGGCGGGATTACCCTCCCGCCTTTCCCGTCGCAGTAAGGGGATGAGGCCGTGGGTTCCAACTTAAGCGTATCGAATGCTTTAACCACCAATGGAGCAGGCCTGGGAGATGGAATTGACGTAGCCAGCATGGTGTCCTCCGAGCTGGCGCCGATGCAGGCTCCGATCACGGCACTGGAAGATCAGCAGACAACGCTCTCCACCGAAAGTCAGACGCTGGCGGCCATCAACGGTGGATTGGAAACCCTTCAGAACGACATCCAGTCATTTACCAACATCGATGGCGCTTTCAGCGCCAAGACCACGACTTCCTCGGACAGTACACAAGTTACCGCCACAGCCAATCCTCTGGCCAGCACCGGCACTCACACCCTGGTCATATCGCAATTGGCCAGCACCTCCTCCTACGGCACGACGACATCTTTGGCCAGCAACACGACCACCTTTGGGACGGGAACCTTTTCCATCCAGGTGGGCAGCGCCGCAGCGGTCCCGATCACGGTAACCAGCGCGAACAACACGTTGAGCGGACTGGCAGACACGATTGACAACACCGCGGGACTCGGGGTCACTGCCACCGTATACACCGACGCAAATGGAGCTCACCTCTCCATCGTCAGCAACTCGTCTGGGGCGGCAAACGACATTACGATCAATCCCACGACCAACACCACCGGCCTCACCTTTGCCAAAGGTTCCACCGGCCAGGACGCAAAACTGACGGTCGATGGACTTTCCATTGACAGCGCCAGCAACACCATTTCCACCGTGATTCCCGGCGTCACCCTGAACCTGACGAATGCCGACAAGAACTCAGTCACGCTCACGGTTGCACCCGACATGGATGCAATGACCTCCGCGGTCAGCAATTTCGTCAGCGACTATAACACCATCATCAGCGCGATCAACAATCAGTTCTCCGTTGATAGCACTACGGGCGCCGCAAATTCCCCCCTGCAAGGGGACACGAACCTGGAGTTATTGCAGCAGCAGCTTTTCAACGACGTCTCTTTCTCGATGACGGGAAACAGCGGCGTGGTCAATCTCGAATCCCTGGGCATCAGCATGGGGAACGATGGAACCCTGACGGTCGACAGCTCAACCTTGAGCAACCAGATCAGTTCGAATTCCACCGCGGTATCGAATTTCTTTCAGGGCACCTCGAAAAGCAGTTGGGGGCAGAATTTCAATACGGACCTCACCAACATCACCAATCCTGAGACTGGGATACTTAATGTGGAAGTCACCGGCATTGCCAACACGAAGACGTCGATCGCCTCACAAATCACCGACATGGAAGCGAATTTAGCCGATCAGACCACGGCATTGACCAACGAATTCGACAGAGTCGATACGACATTGGAAGAGCTTCCCAACACACTGGCAACCATCGAATCTGAACTCTCGGGGGTAAAGGGATGAACTACGGAGCTGGATACGCATACCGCCAACACTTAGTCGAGGGCGCCAGCCCGGTGGGCCTGGTGGTTCTTTTGTACGGAACCATTGTGGCCTCCCTGCTGCGCGCGCAAGAGGCGGTAAAGCAGAACAATATCGAAAAGCGCGTCAACGAAATCAATCATGTGTTGGCCGTGATCGGACAACTTCAGGGCACGCTCGACCACCAACGCGGCGGCGAAGTGGCGGTGCACCTGGACCGTTTTTACAACCTGATGCGGGCGCGGGTTCTGGAAGCCAGCATCAAGGCGTCGAACGAAATCATCAGCGAGCTTATCCAGCACTTCTCGTCGTTGAAGGAAGCCTGGCAGCAAGTCGAGCGGGAAACTCAGAACCCTTCGGGAGCGCCAATGACATCGCTTGGCGACAAGGCGGCCCAGGTCTCGGCTTCTCTCTAAAGCCTGCGGGGACGAGGGTTATCGATGACGGTTGTTCCACTGCTGCGGGCGGCGAATGCGCAGATTGAAGCGTATATGGCGGAGCACGCCCCGGGGGCGGAGCCAAATCAAGGCTGCCCTCCTCCCAACGCGGAGGAACTGAAAGAACTCAACCGCTGCATGAGCCAGATCGGCACACGCATGGAAGAACTGCAGCGGCTTTGGGAGGAGGCCTCCGAACCCGAACTCACGCGCTATGTCGGCAACCTGGAAAGCCTTCGGGCATCGCTCTTGAAGGCGCAGTCCGAGCTGATGGCCAAGCGCGATCTTTTGCGGCAACGCCGGGACATGGTTCAGAAAGCCATGGCGTACACGAAGTCGTACAAACAAACCTTCTAGACCGCCCTTCCCCGGCTCCCTGTTGATTTTCTCTCCCTGACACCACATTCCCCAGTTCTTAGTGCTCGTCCGGAAAATCCGGCACCATGCACATGCGCGGTCCGGCCATCCGAGCCCATGGCGAAGTCCCGGCGGGGGCATGACGGCAAGATCTGGATACCCGCTGTCCGCGCTGCGAAAGCGCAGGCAGCCGGTTTGAATCAGGTGAGCGTTGCGCTGGTGACCCGGACCGAAGAACCTTCGAAGGGCGGATACGCCGGCATACCGGCCACCGAATATTGAAAAGGATCGGCGGGCCAGTCATTCAAGCCGGCCCCAACCACGCGGAAAGGATGGTTCGCAATGCGCGGGATCAACGCCAGTTCCACGACGTCCAGCGGGGCAGCCCCCGGCCGGAAGCAAATTTGCACGCGATGCGGGTCGTAAACTGCCAATGCGCCCGGGATCAGGCGGATGTGTCCGAGTGGCGCTCCATCACCACTTCGCACTTCAAGTTCGCCCTCTCCCCCGAGGTACAGGACCGCCCGCCGTGTACCTTGAGGGGCAGCCAGCGTGGACGCCGGAATCGCGCCGTTGCCGGCAGAGGCAATGCGCAAGGGACGAAAACT
>CAZUCM010000315.1:801-4389 GCA_964619235.1 uncultured Terriglobales bacterium | reverse complement strand
TGGCCACGGTGTTTCTGGCGGCGCCTACATCCCCCGACGAGCGTCTGCGACGCATTGCCGAAGCCTCGGCCGGGTTCGTGTATGCGGTCTCGCGCACCGGGGTCACCGGGACGCGTTCGGAGCCGCCGCAAGACGCGCGTGAGCTGGTCAAGCGCATTCGGCGATTCACCGCTTTGCCGGTGGCGGTCGGATTCGGCATCTCCACCCCCGCGCAGTTTGCCGCCGTGGGGCAGATCCTTAACCCGCAGTACCTGGCCGGAGACCAGCTGGCTGATGTCGATTTCCAGGCTTGCCGGGATATCGGAGGGCAAGCACTCGAGTTCGATCTCGCGCAGTACCTGCTCCATGATGCCGCCATCCAGTTTCACGCCGATCGCCTCGCCGGTGAGGAGGATCGGCACCTTGACGGTCAGCTTCTGATCCATGGCGATGCGTTTCATGTCGAGGTGCAGCAATGCGCCCCTGATGGGGTCGCGCTGCCAGTCGACGATCATCGTCTTGGTGCTCTCGCTTGCCAGTTGAAGATCGATAATGGTGTTGTGGCCGGTGGCCGAATGCAGGATCAGCCCAATTTCCTTGGGATCCACGCTGATGGATACCGGCGGCTTGCCGGCGCCATACACCGTGGCGGGAACCCGCCCCGCTTTGCGCACACGCCGCGCGTGGTTCTTGCCCTTGGCCTCGCGAATCTCTGCCTGCACTACGTTGTTTGCGGTTGCTGCTGTCGCCATATCGCTAACGTTCCTTTTCGCCGGGGTCCGGGCGCGATCGCCCGGTGCGCCGGAGTTACGCAAATAATTTACTGACCGAGCTTTCCTCGTGGATGGACTGAATCGCGCGCGCGATCAGGCCGGCGATGGTCAGTGCCTTGATCTTGGGTTCTTTCCTGGCCTCTTCGCTCAGGGGAATGGTGTTGGTTACCACCACTTGCTCCAGGTGCGAGTCGTGAATGCGCTGGATGGCCTCGCCCGAAAGTACGGCGTGCGAAGAACAGGCATACACTTTGTTGGCGCCATTTTCCACCAGGGCCTTGGCGGTTTTCACCAGCGTTCCCGCGGTGTCGATAATGTCGTCCAGCAGTACGCAGTTGCGTCCGCGGACATCGCCGATGACGTGCATCACTTCCGTGACATCCATTTCGACGCGCCGCTTATCGACGATGGCCAGCGCCGAATCCATCTTCTTGGCGAAAAAGCGCGCGCGCTCCACGCCGCCCGCGTCGGGCGATACCACGGTGAGATCGGGAAGCTGCTTCTTCCGCCAGTAATCCACCAGCACCGGAGAGGCAAACAAATGGTCCACCGGGATATTAAAGAAGCCCTGCAGCTGCGGAGCGTGCAGATCGACGATGACGCAGCGGTGGGCGCCGGCGGTGGTCAACAGGTCGGCCACCAGCTTGGCGGAGATCGGAGCGCGGGGCCGGTCCTTGCGGTCCTGCCGCGAGTATCCGAAGTAGGGAATCACCGGCGTAACGCGCCGCGCCGAAGCGCGCTTCAGCGCGTCGATCATCAGCAGCAATTCCATCAGATGTTCGTCCACCGGAAAGCAGGTCGGCTGCATGACGAAGACATCGGATCCGCGCACGTTTTCCAGAATCTGCACGTAGGCTTCGCCGTCCTGGAAGCGGGTGACGTTGGCCTGGCCGCGCGCGATGCCCAGATGGCCGCAAACCTCATCGGCCAGCGACGGGTTGGCGGTGCCGGAGAAGATCTTGAGCTTTTCGTCCACGCGTGCACGTTGGGGCTTGCGCTCGCCGCTCTTCGGATCCAGGTCCTTCTTGTCCATAGCTGCTGCCGCCGCGCCCGTGGCGTCCGCCGCCGCAGTTGCCGCTGTCGTGACCTCGGGTTGTGCTGCCGTTACCTTCATAGCTGCTCAAAAACTCTCAGTTTCAATGTTCTCCGTTTGCGGTTTTCAGTTTGCAGCCGGACCGAACGATGACGGCCTGGCGCGAAATTCCGGCTGAAAACTCCAAACTGGGAACTGTAAACTTTCTTGGCTGGGCGGCCAGGATTCGAACCTGGACAAAGTGCTCCAAAGGCACTTGACCTACCATTAGTCGACCGCCCAAAACCCTGTGTGAGTGTCGATTCGAATTTCGCCGACGGGTTGAAGCTGCATCTATTCTGCTCCACCCGCACGAAACTCCGCAAATCCTGCAATCGTTTCCAGTTTCGAGTTCCAGGCTACGAGCCAGACAAGCGGTGCTCACCTTAATTCAGCTCTGGCTTAAAACTGGAAACTTGAAACTGCTCCACTCACATACCGAACATGCCGCGCCAGTATTGCGGACGCGTAAGGGTGCTGGCGGGGTAAGCCGTAATGCCACCTTCGACCAGTTTCTGCGCGGCGGCCTTTGCCAGCTCCGCCGAAGCGAACAGGCCATACACCGTCGAGCCGGAACCGCTCAGGGACGCATATTGTGCCCCGGTGCGCTCCAACCCGCGCTTTACCTCTCGTAATTCGGGATGCTTATGAAATACGACCGATTCAAAGTCGTTTTCGATCCCGGCACGGACGAGGTCGAGAAGCGGTGTCTCGGCCCGGCCCCCACTCTTTGTGGGAACACCGGCTGTGGAACCTGCTGCCGCACGCGGCAACCCTGCCGTCAGCCAGGCAAACACACGCTGACTGAACAAATCGATTGTAGCCGACGAATCCGGAGCCGTCAAACCGGAAGTGGAGCGCTTCCCGGCGGCGGTGGCGTGCATTGCGTCCCAGTCGGCAAAGCTACGGGGCGTGGAAACCCCGATCTCCGGCGTGACCACAACCAGGTGCAGGACCGGCAGGTCCTCCAGGGGATACACTTCTTCGCCCCGTCCCATGCCCAGCACCGTGCCGCCGATCAGGAACAACGGCAGATCGGAGCCTACCTCGGCGGCGATTCGCAGGCGCTGTTCGGGCTCCAATGTGGCCTTCAACGCTTTTTCCAGAGCAAACATGGCCGCGACCGCATTGGAGGAGGCCGCGCCCATTCCACCCTGTACCGGTAGCTTCTTGTCGATGGTGATAACGACCTTCCCGCGTTTCTTGAGGGTCTTCATCACCCGCTCGGCCACACGCCAGCAGGTGTTGGTTTCGTCGCACGGCACGCGTGTATCCCGGCAGCGTATTTCCAGTCCGGTGCCGCGCTGCACATCCACCTTGATGGTGTCGCTCATCGAAATGGACTGATAGATCGTGCGCAGGCTATGGAAGCCATCGGGCCGCGACGGCCCAATGGCCAGCCCGAGGTTGATCTTTGCGAAAGAATGCACCGTAACAGGCATGAAACTGGGATTGTAAATCAACTGGTCCCAAAGCCGGCAGGGGGCAGTGTAAGATTGGGCGGCGGTCCGCCGCTGGCATCACTGCCCGGCTGTGGGGCGCAACAGGCTAAACGGCAGTGGTGACGGCGCTCAGCTGATACTGTTCGTCGCTGACCTTTTCCATCCAATCGACGACTTTTCCGTTCAACTGCTCCTGAATGGCGATGTGCGTTACCGCCGTCGTCGGCGCGGCCCCGTGCCAGTGCTTTTCGCCGGGCGAGAACCAGACGACGTCACCAGGCCGGATCTCCTCGATCGGTCCGCCTTCGCGCTGAACCCGGCC
>CAZUCM010000315.1:0-791 GCA_964619235.1 uncultured Terriglobales bacterium | reverse complement strand
AGCGGATGCGTGTGCCATGCCGTTCGCGCGCCCGGTTCGAAGGTTACACTGGCGCCCTGCACGAGTGCCGGAGCGGGCGCCTGAAACAGCGGATCAATCCGTACCGTGCCGGTGAACCAATCGGAAGGCCCCTTGACCGAAGCTTGCGTCCCAATTCTCTTGATTTCCATAGGTTGTATTCCTTTGACGGTTTCCTCGCTGCTCAGCGGCCGGTCAATTGTTCCAGATGTTCCGGATACCGGTCTCCCTCCACTTTGATTCTCGATGCGGCGCTGTCGATTTCGCGCAGGTCATCGGCGGTGAGTTCGATTGCCGTCGAGCCGAGGTTCTCCTCCAAGCGAGACAACTTCGTCGTGCCCGGGATGGGAACAATCCACGGTTTTTGCGCCAGCAGCCAGGCCAGCGCGATTTGAGCCGGTGTCGCTCCCTTTTGCCGGGCAATGTTGCCAAGCAGATCGACAACCGCCTGATTCGCCTTCCGCGCCTCGGGCGTAAAGCGGGGGAGAGTGCTGCGAAAATCGGAGCCGGCAAATTTAGTGTTTTCGTCCATTTTTCCGGTGAGAAATCCCCTCCCCAGGGGACTGTAGGGAACCAATCCAATGCCAAGCTCCTGCAGGGTGGGCAGCACATCCGCTTCCGGTTTCCGCCACCACAGCGAGTATTCGTCTTGCAGCGCAGTCACCGGCTGAACGGCGTGCGCGCGGCGGATGGTTTGCACTCCCGCTTCGGAAAGGCCAAAATGCTTCACTTTGCCTTCCTGGATCAGCTCCTTCACCGCTCCCGCAACCTCT
>CAZUCM010000314.1:0-4393 GCA_964619235.1 uncultured Terriglobales bacterium | reverse complement strand
CGATGCACCATCGACAGCACCAGAAAAAGGCCGCTCAGCAGCAATTTATCGGCGATGGGGTCCAGGTACTGGCCAAGCACGGTCCGCTGATGCAGAAGGCGGGCGAGCAAGCCGTCCAGTCCATCACTGATGCCGGCCAGAACGAACAAGACCAAAGCGGCCCACCAGTGTCCGTCGAGCACGCAAATCACGATGAAGGGCACGAAGATCAGCCGCAGCAAAGTGATCTGGTTGGGAGCCAATAGGAGATCGCGAATCACCGGCGGCGTACGCTCCTGAGCTGATGTGTGCCGAGCAGGTCCGACGCCGGCTTTCCCGTGGCCGCAACGAAGCGCTCCGCCACCGAAGGAATGCCACCGTTACTGAGGTCGACCTCGATCCGCTCCACCCGGTGCATGGGAAAAAAGACTTCCCCGGGGCCGTAGGCGTCGCCGGAACGAAACAGGGAGACGTAATCGTCAAACGAATTCAAGTCGATGCCGCGCATACCCACTCCCGCCGCCGACAGTTCCAGAATCGTGCCCCAGAACTTCTCGCGCGGGTTGGCCAATGACATTACAACGACGGAG
Source organism: uncultured Terriglobales bacterium (assembly GCA_964619235.1). GTDB lineage: Bacteria > Acidobacteriota > Terriglobia > Terriglobales > Acidobacteriaceae > CAZUCM01. The sequence goes on along the minus strand of CAZUCM010000314.1, from coordinate 3,824 downwards.
CCCGGAGAAAAGGAGACTCCGGCTCTGCCGGTGGAAACAGCGGCTGCCGAACGCTTATGTGGTGCCATAGACAGCGATTGTCGCCGCCCGCGCGGCGGATTGCAACTGCTAACCTTCACTTTCCGCATCTTGTTTCCGGTTCGAAAGGATGCTGCGCACCCTCTGGGCCAGCAAAGTGGGGGTAAACGGCTTGGATAAATACGAGAGGCCGGGGTCCAGGACGCCTTGATGGGCTATGACGTTGGAGGTGTAGCCGGAGGTGAACAGTACCTTCATTTCGGGCCGCAATCCGGCCATGCACACCGCCAGGTCGCGGCCGGTGATGCCCGGCATCACGACATCGGTGATCATCAGATGAATTGGCCCGGCATGTTTGCCGACCAGCTCAATCGCTTCCGCTCCATTGGCGGCAGACAGAATGTGATACCCGAAGCCTTGCAGAATGGAGACCGTCAGACAGCGCAGGTCGTCATGGTCCTCGACCACCAGGATGGTTTCATCTCCGCCGGTTGCCTGGGGAGCGGGTTCCAGTTCGAGCACCGCGCCGGCGCGGGCGCTCACCCGCGGGAAATGGATCTTAAACGTCGTTCCCCGGCCGGGTTCGCTGTAAACCCAGATGGCGCCGCCGCTTTGCTGAATGATGCCGTAAACCGTTGCGAGCCCCAGGCCGGTGCCCTTGCCGACCGGCTTGGTGGTGAAGAAAGGCTCGAAAATGCGGTCAAGAGTTGCCTTGTCCATGCCCGTGCCGTTGTCGGACACGGTAATGAGCACATAGGCGCCCGGCTTTACCTCCTGATGACGCTCGACGAAGGTTTCATCCAACTCGACGTTTGCGGTTTCGATGGTAATGGCGCCGCCGCCGGGCATGGCATCGCGCGCATTGACGGCGAGATTCATCAATACCTGATTGACCTGCCCGGGATCGGCCTTGATATAGCCCAGAGCCGGGTCAAGCACGGTGACGAGTTCGACGTCTTCCCCGATGATGCGATCCAGCATGTGCGCCGTGTCGGCGACCATCTCGTTCGGGCAGAAGATTCTGGGTTGCAGGATCTGTTTGCGGCTGAAAGCGAGCAATTGTTGTGTCAACAGCGCCGACTGGTCGCCGGCGCGGAGCACTTGGCGAATTTTTTCCGCCATCGGGTCTTTCGCATCCAGTTGCGCCAGCATCATCCGGCAGTGGCTGATGATGACGGTCAGGTGATTATTGAAATCGTGGGCCACGCCACCCGCCAGGCGTCCGATGGATTCCATCTTGTGCGCCTGGCGCAACTGCTCTTCAAGGCGAATCCGTTCCGCCTCCGCGCGCTTTCGTTCCGTGATGTCGTGCACCACCGCCTGCAGCAATACGCTGCCCCCCAGTTTCACCGTGGTCAAGGTCACTTCCGAGGGAAGGGCCGTGCCGTCGAGTTTCGTATGCGTCCACTCGAAAAACTGGGGCTGACCGGCCAGGGCGGCGGCAAGCTTCTCCCGCGCAAACTCGAGCGAGTCGCGGCCGTTCGGCTGGCGCGGCGGCGCAAACTCGTAGGGCCGGCGTTCCAGAAGCTGCTCGCGCGTCTGGCAGCCGTACATCTCCAGTGCACGGGCATTACAGTCGATGCAGCGTTCGTCCTGCATAAGGAAAATGGCATCGCCGGCGGTTTCAAAAAGCGTGCGATACTTCTCTTCACTCTCCCGCAATGCGTGCTCTGCGCGCTTGTAATCAGTGATGTCCCGCCCTTCGGGGATTAACAGGCCCACCTTCCCGGAGTCATCGAACACCGGCTTCAAGGTGAAATCAACCGTATGGTCGGAATCGTCCGCGAAGCGGAGAGAGGCCTCAAAGTGCACCATCTCGCCGCCGGCGGCGGCACGTACGGCGGCGCGTATGCGCTCCTGCGTTGCCTGCGAATGCTTGCTCCAAGGCGTTTCCCAGAAGGGCTGGCCCAAAACCTCGGCCAGTTGCGCCCCGGCGAATTCCAGTGCCGAGCGGTTGGCCTCGAGCACCGTGCCTTCCGGAGTCAAAAGCCCGATGAAGCCGAACGAAAGATCGAAGGCAGCCCGTGATTTCCGTTCGCTTTCTCGCAGGCGTTCCATGGTTTCCACGCGGTCCGAGACGTCGCGCATCACTTCGATGGCGCCCCAGCGCGTTCCGTCGCGGTGATACAGGTGCGTGGCTACAGCCCAGATATGGGCGCCCTTACCCTGGTACGCCGAGGGCAAAAACCATTCTGCGTAGATCTTGTCGTTTTCGTCCCGGAGGTGCTGGTATTGCGGATCGCATTTGCCCTCCGGCGCATCCAGGAAATCAATCAAAGTCGGCTGTTGCCGGCCGTAGAAGGGCACGGCATAAGCGTAATTCCCCTGCCCGAGCATCTCCGCCTTGGATACCCCGGAGAGGAGCTCGATTGCCTGGTTCCAGGCGATGACCTTCTTATCCTGATCGATGACAAAGGTGGGGTCGGGCAAGGAATCGATAATGTCGAACAATTGCTCGTGGGCGTTGCGGAGCGCGTCTTCCGCGCGCTTTCGCTCCGTGATATCGCGAAATTCCCAAAGCACATAACGATTCCCGCTCCACTCCAGAATCTCGGCGGAAACCAGGTGCGGCACGCGTTTGGACTTGAACAAAAAGACCGCCTCGAAATCGCGCACCCGGCTGGCGGCCGTCAATGCCTGCATGCAACTTGCGCGATCTGCCGGATCGGCCCAAACGCCGAAATCCAGGGCCGTTTTGCCCAGCGCTTCCTCGCGGGAAATCCCGGTGGATTGGGTCCAGGTGGTGTTTACGTCGACGATTCTGCCGCTGTCAAATTCCGTAAGCGCCATGCCGTTGCTGGAGTGATGGAAAATCTTGGAAAGCTTGGTTTCGCTGGCGCGGAGCGCATCCTCCACCTGCTTGCGCTCGGTGATGTCGCGCACCGAGGCGATCACCCGCAACTTGCCGGCGATGGTGCAAGAGCGCATAGCCACTTCGCTCCAGAACAGCTCTCCATTCTTTCGCCTGGTTCGCCAGGTGAAGTGGCAAGTCCCTTCCTGGAGCGCATGCCGGATGTGCTGCACGGCTTCGGAAAGGGTGTAGGGCGGTTGATTGAGGCTGATGTCAGCGATCGATAAACGAAGAAATTCCTGGTCCGAGAATCCGAAGATGGCGCAAGACCGCTCATTGACGAAGAGGATTTTTCCGTTTTCGTCATGAATGAACAGGCCATCGCTAGTGGCATTGAAAATATCGCGGTAATTCGGCTCCGCTTCCGGTATTATCCGGGATTGATCGGCACTCGCCATAGGTTCAGTCACCCAACCAGCCTGACGGAGAGGTTATCGATTTTGGGCGGGTTGTGCAAGGAGGCCGTGGCCGGGGCTTTGTTGACGCCTTCAATCCCCTGTCCGGCTGGGTGGATCGCGACGTCGCCGGGATTGATGCGGAATCAGCATGGGCATGGCGACGCCCGGGTGGGACAGAGCGGTTTGGGCTCCATGCTAGGTGGCGGCGAGCATGTGCAGCTCAAACCAGTTGCGCTCGTCCCTCCAACTGACGATTGAAGTCATGTTTGCCGTTCCAAACAGCCACTCCAGCATGGCGGGAGTGTACTTGTAGCTATTCTCCGTGTGGATGGTTTCCCCCGGCCGGAAAGAAAAACCGCGCGACAAAGCGTTGAGCCATACCTGTTGTGCGACGGCACTCTCCAAGTGCATTTCGATGCGTGACTCCTGCCGGTTCCACGCGGCCACGTGACGGAAGCGGGCAAGATCAAAATCGCCCTCCAACTCACGGTTGATTCGGGCGAGAATGTTCTTGTTGAATGCCGCGGTAATACCTTGCGCATCGTCATAAGCGGGCA
>CAZUCM010000313.1:0-4403 GCA_964619235.1 uncultured Terriglobales bacterium | reverse complement strand
TGGTTAGCACCGTGCGCGGGCTGGTGGAAGCGCCGGCGGAGCCGTCCTCCGGCGCGGTCGCATTATAGACAAATGAGCGTCGCCGAAGCTCTTCGAACATGGCGGGAGCAAACGCCTCCCAGGCATTTGAAACGCCTCCGCCAATCACATACATAGGCAAATTCAGGGTATTTACCAGATCCGCCAGCACCGTGCCCAGTGCCCGTCCCACCGTGTGAAACACCTCCAGCGAGGCCTTGTCGCCCTGCATGGCCAACCCGTACACCGACTGAGAACTGAACTCCTGGTCAGTGCGGGCAGCGGCTTCCGCCAGGGCGGAGGCATTGCCAGCGGCAATGGCCTCGCGCGCCATACGCACAATTGCGGTGGCGGAGGCAAACCGCTCGACACATCCATAATTGCCACAGCCGCACCTGGGACCGTTGGGGTCCACGGTAATATGTCCGACCTCGCCGGCCATGCCGGTCATACCCTGCCAGATACGCCCATGCAAAACAATACCCCCGCCGACGCCCGTGCCCAATGTGATCATGCACATGTGCTCCGCCTGGCGCGCAACGCCCAGCCAGGCTTCGCCCAGGGCGGCACAATTCGCATCATTTTCCAAAAGGACGGTGGTGCCCAGACGCCGCTCGATTTCCTCGCGCACGGGATAATCGTCCCAGCCCGGCAGGTTCGGTGATTCGCGCAACATGCCGGTGCTCATGTCGATAATTCCGGCGACTCCGATGCCGGCTCCCAGCAAGCGATGCGAAACGCCATACTTCGCGGCCAGTTCGCGGATGGCGGCCACCATCTCGCCAATCACCGCATCCCGCCCGAGCGCCAGCCGGGTCCCGGTTGTCACCTTTTCCAATAGTTCGCCCCGCTCACTGATGGCGGCAATGCGAAGATTCGTACCACCCAAGTCCACGCCAATCGCAAAATTCATGGATCCCCTTGCGCGCTCGACGCCCCTATCTCTGGCACTCCGAACAATAATGGCTGCTCCGCCCCGCCAGCACGATGCGCTTGATCGGGGTTCCACAGAAGGTGCAGGGCTCCCCTTTCCGGCCATAAACCCGATGCTGCATCTGGAACAGGCCCGGATCCCCATTTACGTCGAAATAATCGGAGATCGAAGATCCCCCGGCGGCGATGGCCTGGCGCAGAACCCGGCGAATTGCCGTCCATAAGCGATTCAGCTCTTCCTGCCGCAACGATGCCGCCTTGCGGTGCGGCCGGATGCCGGCGCGGAACAGCGACTCATCGGCATAGATATTGCCCAATCCGCGCAGCAGCTTCTGGTTCAATAATGCACTCTTGATCGGCGTCTTGCGTTTATGAAACAAAGCCGCAAATTCCTGGAAGCCTGTCTCCAGCGGCTCCAGTCCTTCCAGCGCGAAATCATGGCATACTCGGATTCGGCCAAAACGCCGCGGGTCAACAAAGCGAACCTCTTTCCCGGAGGCCAGCCGCAAAATGAAATGCGTGTGATTCAGAATCTCCGCTTCCGGGCCGGTAACCTGCAGAGCGCCGCTCATGCCCAGATGAACGATACATTGATCCGCCGGCGCACTGACCGGCGAACGCCGCGAAGGCGACGGCGGCGGGGCCAGGCAGATCACGATGTATTTTCCCATGCGGCGTACATCGGTGATGCCGGAGCCCTCCAGGGCACGAGCGATTTCCTGCGGTTTCGATTGAAAGGTCTGCGGCTGGCTGCCCAGCCACACCGAATCGATGCGGTCGCCGATCACGCGTTCCGCCAGACCGCGGCGGACGGTTTCCACTTCAGGAAGTTCAGGCATCAGTTCCCTGTTGCGACAATGTTAACCACTCGATTATCCGAAAACGTAACCGTGACGGGCTTTCCGTCATAGGCATAGGACAGTGTGCGATTGCCGATATCCCCGGCGCCGGCCCTGACAATCGCTCCCAGGGCGGAGTCGGCTTGCAGCTCGTTCATGCCCAATTTCACCTCGTGATGATCCACGGCATTCCAAATGTCCGGCGGCCAGTGCTTGTATAACTCGTGCGGGTCGTCGATATAAAGCGTGTCATTCACGTAGAAGTTATAGGTCTCCTCAGCCTCGTCGCCGATCAGCATGGCAAATTCGCCCGGCACTCCCGCTTTGGTAAATACCGCCAGTACCTGTTTCCGGGCGCCGCCACGGGGAGGTTCCTGCAGTACAACATCTTTGACTTCCAGCTTTTCCAGCGGTCCGAGCAGCCCAAGTTCGCGCCGGGTATCGGCATGCCGGGCCGTCGCCGAAACGGCAAAAAATGGCACCCGGAGGCCGCCGCGCACCCAAGCCGTTTTGCCCGCCAATTCGCTGCGGGCGGTCGCGAGGTCATAGGCATATACTTTCCGCGGCGTCACGTAATCGTCGGTGGTAATCCGGTAGGTTGAGGCCGGCGGCTGCGGTGCACGGCCCACGCCCGGCTGTTGCCGTTCGTAGAATATAAAACCCAGGCGTACGGCGGCACAAGCCACCATCACCAGCAGAACAATCCGAAGGTGCCTTCTCCAGTCGGAGTCCATTGGCTTCAATGTAGCAGATAAATTTGCCGGATTAGATTGCCGATTCTTGTTCGGGCACGGTAAGATTCTAAAGGACGCCTCTCTGCGCTAACTCCTGATATTTCAAGGTAACTGCAAGGGGGGACAGTGTGTCATTTGAAGGGAAGGTAATTTGACCAGGTTGAACACGGCAATCGTGATTGGCGCGCAATGGGGAGACGAAGGCAAAGGCAAGATCGTCGACGTGCTCTCGGACAATTTTTCCGTCGTAGCCCGCTATGCGGGCGGCCACAACGCCGGCCATACGGTGACCATCAATCAGCAGCGTTTTGTCCTGCAATTGGTCCCTTGCGGCGTATTGCGGCCCGGCTGTAAGGCGGTGATCGGCAACGGGGTGGTGTTGGATCCGATTGCCTTCCTCAAGGAAGTGCAGAAGCTGCGCGACGCCGGCGTAAAGATTGACGGCAATTTGTTTATCAGCAACCGCGCCCACGTCATCCTGCCCTACCATCGCATGATCGAGATGGCGGCGGAAACCGCGCCCGGACGAGTGAAGATCGGAACCACCTCGCGGGGCATCGGCCCGTCCTACGAAGACAAGATGAGCCGCCGCGGCCTGCGCGTCGCCGATCTGCTGGATTCGAAACTGTTGCGGCAGCATATCACCAACGCCTGCCGCGAGAAGAACGAGATCGTGCACGCCCTATTCAATCAGGAACCGCTCGATCCCGATGTCATTTATCGCGAATATGCCGAAGCCGCCGAACAGATCCGGCCATTCGTCGCCGACACCGCCATCCTGCTGAATCAGTCGATCCGCCAGGGCGAACGAGTGATGTTCGAAGGTGCCCAGGGCACGATGCTGGACATCGATCACGGCACCTACCCCTTTGTGACCTCCTCGAACGCCACCTCCGGCGGAGCGATTACCGGCACTGGCGTCCCGCCTACCGCCATTGACGCAGTCATCGGCGTTACCAAAGCTTACTGCACGCGCGTCGGCGAAGGCCCGTTCCCTTCCGAACTGCATGACGATACCGGTCAGTCACTGCGCGATCGCGGGCACGAGTATGGCGCCGTCACCGGACGGCCGCGGCGCTGCGGCTGGCTGGATATGGCGCTGTTGCGCTATTCCGTCATGATTAACGGCATCTCCTGGCTGGTCGTCACCAAGTTGGACGTTCTGGACGAGCTCAAGGAAGTCTGCGTCTGCACCGGCTACAAGGTGGACGGAAAGTTGACCGCCGACCCGCCCGCCCAGATCAGCGGATACGAAAAGCTCGAACCGGTCTACACCCGGTTGCCCGGCTGGCAGACCAGCACGCTGGGCATTACCGAGTACCAGAAATTGCCCGCCAAAGCACGCGAATATCTGGCATTTGTGGAGCGGGAGAGCGGCGCGCGCATCGGGATGATTTCCACCGGTCCCGGCCGCGAACAGACGATCTTCGTCGATGAATTCCAGGCGGCGTTGGAGTCGGCAAAGAGCGCGAAAAAATAGTACAAGGAGAGTGACATGCGCCGGAGACTTGGCATTCTGCTTATGGCTTTTATATTAACCGGCATCCTGGCGGCGCAGGAGACGCGGCATGAGCTGACCAATCCGGCGCCCAACCCGGCAGACGACGCCAAAGCCACCAGTGACAAGGTGCCTGACGTATACGCCATCAGCGGGCACTTTGACCGCATACTGGTTCTGCGTTTCAAATACGGCACCGACCTGCTGGCCGGGTTGGAAAAAATGGTGACGCAGGAGAAGATCAAGAACGCCGTCATCCTTTCGGCAGCCGGATCGGTGCGGAATTACTCCCTCCACGCCGTCACCAACAGGACGTTTCCCTCCAAAGACATGTACGTAAAGAATCCCACCGGACCGGCGCACCTGATCAGCATGAACGGC
>CAZUCM010000312.1:0-4449 GCA_964619235.1 uncultured Terriglobales bacterium | reverse complement strand
TTGGCGGCGAACTTCATAATTGCGAAACCGAAGAGGCGGATTGTGGCGATGTCACCGCCATGGTCGGGTTGGCCGGCGAATTGTGCGGACTGATCACCATTCGGTGCAGTGCCGACTGTGCCTGCCAGATTGCCAGCGCCATGCTGGGCATGACGATCGATACGCTGGACGGCGGAGCCCTCGATGCTCTGGGCGAGATCTGCAACATGGTAGCCGGGAATTTCAAGGCCAAGGTCACGGGCCTGGCCGATAGCTGCGTCCTCTCGGTGCCCACCGTCATCCGCGGTTCCGATTACGAATGGCATGCCGTGGGCGAAGGCGTCTCCGCCGATGTGGTGCAGACGTATAACGGCTGTCCGTTGCGCGTGAAATTGACGGTTCACCAGTAGGTTTGCTCCCGCTCCGGGGCCGCTCCCTGGCGCGGGATGAGAACTCGGCGGAGTCCCCTGTCCATGGTGCGGGGGCGGCAATTTTTGCCGCATGCCCCGCGGGAACCCGGTAAATTCTTACCGGTTACTTAGCCTATGGACGGGACCGCGCAGCCCTGTGATCCGCGTCCGGATTCGCTAGCCCAGCGCTCCAGCGCCGGTCAGGCTGCCGGGAGACCGCCTCACCGCACACCCACCGTTGTCCGGTGGAGCCGTTCCTGCCCGCCGGTGTTCCTGTCTTCTCAAGCGTTTGGCTGGTGCCGGAGCGCCTGGCTAGCGAATCCTGCACGCTGATCCGCCGCTTTCCGGCTTTGCCTGCCGCCGCCGTTTCTTCTCCTGCCGGTTTCTTATCGAATCCTTATCTTTCTTCGGGAATTTTTGGCTGCCCAAATGCTCATAGCAGAGCGGGAGAAGTGGCCATGAATAGCGGTTACTATGCGGCGTGTGCCGGTCTGGTGGCGCGAACCGAAGAACTTGACGTCGCGGCCAACAACCTTGCCAACATCAATACGACTGCGTTTCGTGGGCAAGAGGGCCTGTTTCGCTCGATGGTCGAGAACTCCCAGGACGAGTCCATGAGTTCCATGAACGAGGCCATCAACGATTATGGCGTGGTTGGTGGAACTTACATCAACCCGACTGGCGCACATCTGACGCAGACCGGCAATCTTCTGGACCTCGGGATTGAAGGACAAGGCTACTTCGCGATACAGACCCCGGACGGTGTCCGCTATACCCGAAACGGTAATTTTCAGGTCGATAAGAACGGTACGCTGTTGGCGCCCGATAGCACCAATCCGGTACTCGGACAGCAGGGAGCCATTCGTTTGCCCAGTGGACCGGTAACGGTGAGCGAGGATGGAACGATCTCCGTCGCCGGAGCGGTGGTGGGAAAGCTGCAGCTGGTGAATATCGATCCGCGTGCCATGCAGGCGCAAGGAAACAATACGTTTCAGGCGCCGCCAAGCGCCATTACCCCAGCCAGTAATGCGCATATCCGGCAGGGAACGCTCGAAGGTTCCAACGTGGAACCGGTGGCCGCTACGGTGGGACTGGTAGCCGTGCAACGGTATGCCGATATGTTGCAGCGAACATTGAAGATCTTTTACACGGATTTTGACGGCACCGCGGTTCAGCAACTGCCGCGTGTGAGTTAAAGAGAGGAACCATGTTTCGAGCCTTATATACCGCAGCGACCGGAATGCTTGCCCAGCAGATGAACCTCGACAATATCGCCAACAACCTGGCGAACTCGAGCACCAACGGTTTTCGCAGCCGTACGTTGCAGTTTCAGGATCTGCTCTACCAGAACGTAGTGGTGCCCGGTTCGGCTGCCACGCAGCAGACTACCGTCTCCGCCGGTCTGCAGATCGGTCTTGGAACCCGGCCGGCCTCGTCCGAGATCGTCCAGACGCAGGGAGACTTCAACAGCACAGGGAATACGTTCGATCTCGCCATCCAGGGGCAGGGTTTCTTCCAGGTAAAACTGCCCAACGGCGAAACCGCGTATACGCGTGCCGGCAACTTCCAGCTGGATTCCTCGGGCAATCTGGTCACCTCGAGCGGTGACGCGGTGCAGCCCGGAATTACGGTTCCGGCGAATGCGCTTTCGGTGAGCATTGGTACGGATGGCACGGTATCGGCGACTCTGCCGGGGCAGACAACGGCCCAGAGCCTGGGCACCATTCAGCTGGCGATGTTCCCCAACCCGGGCGGATTGGATAGCAGCCTGGGCGGCAATCTGTTTCTGGCGACTACGGCCTCCGGAGACGCCGTGGTGGGAACGGCCGGCGGCGCCGAAGGCTTAGGCTCCATTCAGCAAGGCGCGTTGGAAGAATCCAACGTGAACGTGGTACAGGAATTCGTCAACATGATTCTCGCGCAGCGCTCGTATGAGTCGAACTCGCGAGTCGTGAAAGCAGCCGATGAAATGCTGCAGCAGTTGAGCAGTGTTGCTCAGTAACGATTGAAATGCGAATTTTGTGGACCATGGCCGCGATTTTCGTTCTGCCGCTGACCGTCAGCGCGGAAGCGGGTCCGCTTGTGCCGCTGCTGCCCGCGGTGGTGGTGCAGAGCGAAGAAGTACGGCTTTCCGATTTCCTTCCCCCCGGTGCTCCGGGGACTCTCCGCGCTCAAGCGGCGCAGGTGATGCTCGGCCAAACACCCAGGCCGGGGACAGTCCGCGTCATGGACACCGTTGAGCTGGAGCATCAGCTCCGTCCAGAATTACTGCACCGCTTGAGCTTCCCTCCCAGGATGACAGTACAGCGTGGGGGATACACGCTGGAATCGAAAGCGATCCTCGAGGCATTGCAGTCCGCGCTGGAGAGGCGCGGGATCACGGTAAAACTTGGTGCCGTGGACGGCTCCGCCGTCCCGCCGCTGGTGAGCAGCACGCCGCAATTGCGAGTGCTCGATATTCATTATGACGCGTTGCGCCGGCGGTGGAATGCCCGCATCGCGATTGACAATCAGCCCGGTGCGGTGCCGTTTCTGGTGACCGCGGCCGCGGCCGAACCGCTGTCGCCGTATCACGCCGATGCCGTATCGACGGTGCGTATACAACCCTTGCTGAAGACCGGCCAGCGCGCGGTTCTGGTGCTGAACGATGCCGGCTTTCATGCCACCATTCCGGTGGTCTGCCTGGAGTCCGGAATCCCGGGACAGGAAATTCGCGTCCGCGATGAGACGAGCGGAAAGATTCACCACGCCTGGGTAAGCGACGGCGGAACCATGCACGTTCTGGGAGAGCGGGATGAAGCGCAATAAAAGGATTCTCGTTGCCGCAGTTGGACTGTCGTTCGGGTTGGGCCTTCCTCTGCAGACATGGGGCGGCAAAAAGATAAATTCGCCGCCCCCTATTTATGTACAGCCGGCCCAGGCGCCTGTGGCTACGCCAGGCAGCCTGTTTGTGCCGTCGGGTGGAATGTCCGATCTGGCCAGCGACTACAAGGCGCATAACGTCAACGATCTGGTGATCATTCGCATCGTGGAACAGACCACGGCGGACTCGGCGGGGAACCTGGCGTCGAAACGCCAGTTTGCCAACAGCGCCGGCATCACCGGTCTGGCCGGTAACCTGAAGGCCTCCAACAGTCTCCAGAATCTGTTTAATGCTACCTCCAGCAACTCTCTTGCGGGATCCGCCGATTCCAGCACCACCAGCACCCTGAACACGCTGCTGGCGGGCCGCGTGGAACAGGTGTTACCCAACGGCACTCTGGTGGTTGCGGCCACGCGGCAGATCGAAATGAATAACCAGAAGCATGTGGCCACGGTGCGCGGGCTGGTTCGTCCTGGGGATATTGCCGCCGATAATTCCGTGCTTTCCACGCAGGTGGGCAATTTGCAGGTTTCGATTCAGGGCAAGGGCGTCGTCAGCGATGCTACGGCTCCGCCCAACTTCATCGTTCGCATGCTGATGAAGATCGTCAATTTCTAACCGGGAGCTGCTATGAGGACCCGTAACGTTTCCGTCATACTTTTCGTCATCCTGGCCGGCATGGCCGCCGCGTCGGCCGCCACTTTGCAAAGCGCCCGGGTGAAGGATCTGACGACGATTGAGGGAGTTCGGGATAACCCGCTGATCGGTTATGGTCTGGTGGTCGGATTGAACGGCACCGGGGACCGGCAGCAGACGGTTTTTTCCACCCAGACCCTGGCGAACATGCTGTTGCGCATGGGCGTACAAGTGTCGGCCACTTCCGTGCGCGTGAATAATATCGCGGCGGTCTTCGTGACCGGCAGTCTTCCGCCATTCGCCCGGCCGGGCATGCAGATAGACGTAAATGTCTCCTCGGTAGGCGACGCAAAGAGCATCGAAGGCGGCTTGCTGCTTTTGACCCGGCTCTATGCGGCGAACGGACAGGTGTACGCCGCCGCGCAAGGCCCAGTCGCGGTCGGCGGATATTCCGCCGGGACCACGGGCAATTCGCGCACGGTGAATCATCCCACAGCCGGCAGGATTCCCGGCGGCGCGATTGTCGAACAGGCGGCGCCGCTAGAGCTGAAAAATATTCCC
>CAZUCM010000311.1:0-4456 GCA_964619235.1 uncultured Terriglobales bacterium | reverse complement strand
AAACTGGTGATCGGCTTCACGGAAAAACACTGATCGCCTTCGGAAGAATCCCCAGAAGATCACCAGCACGCAGGAATCGCCCGGGGGAAGGGAGCTCAAACCGCTCCTGTCCGCCGCCTTATTCGAATGGATCAATGTGCTCACGCCTCACCTCGTTGCCGTTGCCGGTATGCGTCAAGAGCTTTTGTATTCGGATGACAATTCCGGGAAAGTGGATTCCCGCAAGTGGGCGTAAAGCGGTTAACAAATGAGGTACGGTGCGATCAGAAGCGGCCCTGCTTTACCAGCGAGACGAATTTTTGGTGGTCTGCGGCCGTCTGATTGGCGTATGCGACGGCGAAGGCGGTGATGGCGGCATCGAACTTTTCACTGGCACCCATGTAACCGGAGATCATACAGGCGTCTCCGGCGCGGGCGTGTCCTTTGGCCAGCACTTCGCCGCAGACTTCGGCATACTGCAAGAGTCCATTTCTGCGGAGATCGTCGATTTCGATGGTCGCTTTATGATCGCTCAACTGGCGAACCAGATAGTCGCGGCCGGCGATGGACGTCCAGCCCAGAAAGACGTCCGACTGGGCCTGCAGCAGCCGCTGCCCTTCGACCACCCGTTGTCCCTGATGAACGGCGGCCCTGTTCTTCAGATAGGGAGAATAGCAGGATGGCGGTTCCTCTTTGACTTGCAGGAATAACGGATCGTCATCGTTGCGGCCGATGGCTAGAATCACATGGTCGCGCACACCTACGCTCCCCGTGCCGACCACCTTAAAAGCCACATCCACCGGATGGTAGCGATCGAGGAAATGCCGCCGGTCCGCGCTCAGGGTCTGCCGGTAGGATGCCAACGAGGCCAGCACCTGCTCCACCATCTTGGCGGGTACATGAAAGAGCAGAGGCTTGGCCTCCTGGAAACGCCAACCGCCGCGGCGATGCTTTACCGCGAATTTCTCTAGGTTTTGGTGCGGGGTGGATTTCTCCGCTTTGCGCAGGACCCCTGCAACCGGAGAACCTTGCAGTAGCCGATGCACCTGATAGCGGGCCAGATCGAGCACACTCATCTCTGAGAAGCGGTGCATAAACTCGCGATAGGTACGCACAAACAGTCCGACAGCTTGCTTACATCGCAGGGTGGAATCGTGCGCCTCGCGTCCGGCCAGCACCAGGCTGGTGGCCAGCCGCTTTACGTCCCATTCCCAGGGACCGTAAATGGTTTCGTCAAAATCGTTGATATCGAAGATGAGCCGGCCATCGGGGGCGGAATAGGCGCCCAGGTTGCGCACATGAGCGTCCCCGCAAATCTGCGTCATAATGCCACTGCGTGGAAGTCCGGCCAGGTCGGACGCCATCACCGAGGTCGCTCCACGGAAAAACCCGAAAGCGGATTCCGACATACGCTCCAGTTTGATTGGCAGCAGCGCCGGAAGCCGGCCGGTGGAAGCGTTTCGTATCAACTCGCAAGGATTGGGCCGGCCGGTTCGCGGCTTCCATTCGCCCTGTGCGATCCGGCTGGCGCGTTCGCGGCAATTCTTGCCGTAGTTGTAAGCGTCCTTAAAACTCATCGGGGCTGGCCGCGGTTTCATGGCACTTGTCTTTATCACAGGGAGGGAAGCGTTTACAAGAGCGCATAAAAACTTGCCACCCCGAGTCCACCAGGAGGGACGGACCCGGGATGGCAATTTCACAGCTGTGCAACAGTCTGTGAGAGGGGGAGGGAAAGTCATGTATCGTCGGGATGCGAGCACGGCGGGAGGGGTAGGTCCCGCCGTGCTGTCAGCGGTCGGCCAAGACTGTGAACCACCTAGGGGGTGTTTTCAGGCAGTCCGCAGGGGGCTCGTCATTGATTTGAAGCTTACTAAGTCAACATTTCAAGAACGTTGCGAATCTGTGAACAGTTGATGAATTCGCCAGACCCTATTTTCCGCGGAAAAGAAAGACGAGTTCAATCAAAAGAATGACGACGACCATCAATTCCAGCACAAAAGCGCGGCTTTGCTGGAACTGTTCGACCATAAAGCCATACAGCCCGCGGGCGGTTTCCAGCTTCTGGTTGACCAGGTCTTTGTAGTCGGGAACCCCAACCTTGGCCGCGGCGATGCGATAGAGGCGGGCGGAGAACATGTCACTGAGAAATTTTATGGCGTTATCCACGCGCTCCGCTAATTCCGTGACATCCAGAGTGACCGCGTGCAGTTTGTTGGCGGCCTGAGCCAGCCGCCAGCGCGCCAATACGCCGGTGCCGCGGTCCAGCAGGCGGTATACTTCGGCGAGCTCGCAGGTAAGGTAATCGTCGTAATGACGGAATTCCAGCAACTGAGAGTTTGCGTACTCCAGAATCTGGATAGCGGTCTCAGCGCCGGCCGGAGTGTCATAGACCAGCGCCGCATTCCAGCCGATGATGGCGACGTCATTCGGATAGTAGGAAATGGAAGACTGTAGGACCTCCGCCTGCTCACCGGGGGAAAGGCGGCCCAACTCACCGCGCACCACCCGCGCGATTTCTCCGCCATGCCGGGCGATGAGATCGCCGGCGGAAGGATCCCCTTCAATCGAAGTCAATAGCAGGATGTAATAATCCTCGCTCAGCCAGGTGGGGTATGGCTTGACCAGGGCCGGAATCGCTCGTTTCATTTTTTCCCGTACGATTTCCGCCGCATGGCGCTCCAACTCGGTGCCGGAAATCCAACTGGATGACAGATCCGCCAGCTTGGGCCAGTCTCCGCAGAAGGGGCGTTGAAAAATAATGCTGATAACCCCGTAATCATAGTATTTGACTTGGGCTTCAAGGCTTTCGCCGCCATCGAGGGTGATAGGCGCCAACGGTTCCACAACCGGAGGATGTTCCACCCGGACTTGCTGCGCAGCCGGATGTTTAAAGGCCGGCCGCTGGCGCTGGGCGGCCAACAAGTCGCGAAGCTCGTCCAGGCGAATTTCTTCGCAGACGTCGAACAGCAGTATGGCCAGCGCGGATCCTTGCAGCGTGCCTTCCATATCCTAGGAATCTTAAATGACAACTTAAGTAATGGGATGTTAACGGAGAATTAATAATCTATTCATCACCTGTGCACCAGACCAGGTGCACAATACCAGTGGAAAACTAATGCTGGAGAACCAAGATGTGCTCTAGCGTATCCGGCCAAGACAGTGGATTATGGCGGCAGCACTACCAGGGAGGCAAATTTGGCGACAGTCGCTTTTACCGGGATTCAAGAGCCGAAGCCAAGCCGTTCTTCCAGTAATTCCTTCCCGCAAAGGCGCGATGCCGGGCGGACGGTAGTCGCCGCGGTATGTTACCGGATTCAGCCCGCCGGCGAGGTCGAGTTCCTGCTGGTTCGTACCCGCGCCGGGCGATGGACGTTCCCCAAAGGCGGAGTCGACGGCGATCCGAACCAGGCCGCGACCGCCGCGCGCGAGGCCTATGAAGAAGCAGGCGTACTGGGCCGGGTAGACCCTTCCCCTTTCACTTGCTATCTGCACTCCAAGCGCGAGCGGGAGGCGCACGCTGTTCATGCACACCTTTGTAAGGTAATGAGCCTCCAGACTCCCGAAGAGTTGTATCGCACGCCCACTTGGTTTTCCGCCGAAAACGCCAAGCGCCGTCTGCGTCAGGATCGCCAACATCCTTATGCCGAGGAATTGGCGCGCGTTGTCGATCATGCGGTCCGTCAGGTAACAGGCAGTCACGACCATACACGGCCTCGCCGGCGCGGATAGTGAAGAGGCTTTCTCGCGCATGGGACGCTGAGACGCAGAGTAGCAAGAGTCATATAATAAGTAAGATAGATAGTAAACATCGCGTTTGACATTAAATATTTCCTTGAGTCCCATGCGTCCATAGTGTTCTCTGCGTTCAAACTCTTCGATTGCAAGTCCCCCTCGGCGACGATTCCGTCCTACAATACCTATCGAGATGACCATGGTTGAAACAGAATTCGCCACTCCAACCCGGCGCGGTATCGGCCATTGGATGGATCGAGTGCTAGCCGAGTGCGCGCGGGCGCGCGCCGATTTTGACGCCGACGCGGTGCATGATTTGCGGGTGGCGATTCGCCGCTGCCGGTCCATGGGGGAAGGTTTTCAAAGCATTGACGGCAACCCGGCGTGGAGCAAGATGCGGAAAGCGGGGAAGGCCGTGTTTTCTGCCCTGGGCGAGCTGCGGGATACGCAGGTTCTGCTGGAATGGGTTGACCGCCTGCGAGAGGGATGCCCTGAGGTGGCCGAACGTTTGCGTACCCACTGCCTGCAGCGAGAGGCAGTACTTAAGAGCAGCGCTGCGCAAGCCGTGGAGCGGTTTGACGCCCGCCGCTGGCAACAGTGGGCAACCAGCCTGGAAGCGCGGGTCAGGCGGCTGGGAGAGCCGGTTGACGTATTTCGAGTGCTGGCGCTGGAGAATTGGGAAGCTGCCCACGCTTTGCATTCCATGGCGATGCGCAACCGCAGCAAGGCGGCCTTACATTCGCTG
>CAZUCM010000310.1:0-4489 GCA_964619235.1 uncultured Terriglobales bacterium | reverse complement strand
CCACCGCGTTGTCGCAAATGGACCAGCTGCGGCCCGACGTCATCATCAGCGACGTCATTATGCCGGACCAGGATGGCTACCAGGTTTGCGAATACATCAAGCGGAATCCCCGGCTCGGCAAGACCCCGGTCATTTTGATGTCCGGAGTCGTGAACCGTACGGTGGCCGACCGGGCCTTCGCCGTCAAGGCCGACGAATTAATTCGCAAGCCGTTTCAGCCTCAGGACCTGATTGCGCGAGTGCGGCATCTGTTAAGTCCGCGGACCCCGGCGGAACCGCCCGCGGCCGCGGCCAGCGCCAACGCCGCCCTGAGCAGCATTTTCGCCACATCTTCCGCCAATATGATGCCGATGTCCGGCGCCGCCGCGGCAACCATGGCCCGGCCGGCAATGCCGGCGCCGGCGCTTCCTGCACCTCCCGCGCCGCCCGCAAACGGCGGCAACGGCTACCAGCCGGCGCAGGCCTCCTCGGGGCCGTTTGCCGCCCTCTCGCAAGGCGGTGCTCCCGCCGCGCCCGCCGCGCATGCTCAGCAGCCCCGGCCGGCGATGCCCCCTGCTCCTGCATTGCCGCCTCCTCCGGCAGCCGCTCCTGCCGCGCGCAGTAATGGAAATGTGGACATTCAGAAGATGAAAGTCGAGGTGCTGCGGCTGGAAGGATTGGTGCGAAAGCTGCAATCCGAACTCCAGGCCGAACGCGAGTACTCGCGGGCCCTGGAGGCCCATATCAAGACATTGCAGGACGCGGAATAAGGTTTCCCGGTTTCTTCGCATCGAAATTTTTCGCTTCCCAAATCGTCTCGAACTGCGGAGAATGGGCGCGAGGCAGGTCTTATGAATTCATGCCCATACTGTCATTCGCTTCGGTCTCCGGAGACGCCTTGCATGCAGCATCCTCCGGTGCCCATGAGCTATTGGCCCAAGCGCTCCGAAGTTGAGGCAGCAGCGCCCGAAGCAGACGAGGCGCCGGAGACCCTGGTCCAGCGTGCCAGCTGATGGAGCAAACGAATTGCATGCCGCATGAGGTGCGGCGCCGGGACCGGGTGCTTGTGGAAGCGGAAGCTCGCGCGATTCTTGCCCGGGCGGAGTACGGCATTATGGCGACCGTCGGGGCGGACGGATCACCCTACGCTGTTCCCTTGAATCATGTGCTCTGCGGGAATGTCCTCTATTTGCACTGTGCTACGGAAGGGCACAAGCTGGAGAACATCTTCCACGAAGAGAGGGTATCGTTCTGCGCAGTCGCCAGCGCCCGCGTGCTGCCGGAAAAGATGTCAACCTTGTACGAGAGTGCGGTGGTCTTCGGCCGGGCGGCTACGGTGAACGGGGCGGCGGAAAAACGTAAGGCCCTGGAGGCCTTGGCCGGCCGCTTTTACTGCACCTCGCCGGAGGAAGTGGAGAAGTCCATTGCGTCGAATTTCTCCCGCACCGCGGTAATCCGTATTGAGATCGACAGAATTACCGGAAAAGCCCACCGCGAGGGGTAGAGGAGTGCGCCCCGGAGTTTACTAGAGTTATAATAGGCAAGTGAGCCGGAGCGTCAGTGTGCGTGCCCGGCATCGGAGGGACAATGTTCGAAGGCCTGTTTCAGCCAATGCATCTGATTCTGATCCTGATTATCTGCATCTTTCTGTTTGGTCCCAAGAAACTGCCCGAACTGGGCAAGGCGCTTGGCGATGGTATCCGTGGATTCCGGGAGGGTATGAGCCCCACTCCGCCGCCCGCCGCCAAGACCGAGGAAACGAAGACCGCGGAAAACACGCAGCCGAAATAAGGAAACTCACCACTGTGGGCACAGAGGACACAGTGGAAGAAAATGCCTGTTGTATCTCTGGTTGCCCGGCCGTTACAACCAACGAGTTTCGCTCATTTTTAAAACGGAAAAATCAGGGAAGTTAAGACCAGGAGATGATTCTGTATGTCTCCTGTGTGCCCTCTGTGGTACATAGTCAATTCCGCTATGTGAACAGGAATTCTTTTGTCCGCAACTCGCGAATGGTATCGCGCAATTTGGCCGCCTTTTCAAATTCGAACTTGCGCGCCGCCTCGCGCATTTCATTTTCCAGCTTCGAAATAAAGAGATCCAGCTCCTCCTGTGACTTGAAGTCGGGGATGCCTTCGGCTTCCGCGCTGGTGATATCCACATAATCGGCGGCGACAATCCGTGCCAGGGACATATCCACGGGCCGCAGAATGGATTGCGGAGTGATGCCGTGCTCCTGGTTATAGGCTTCCTGAAGGGCGCGGCGGCGGTTGGTTTCGTCAATGGCGTGACGCATGGAATCGGTCATCCGGTCGGCGTAGAGGATGGCCCGGCCCTCGACGTGGCGGGCGCAGCGGCCGATGGTTTGAATCAACGATCCGGCGGAACGCAAAAAGCCCTCTTTGTCCGCATCCAGTATGGCCACCAGGGAGACTTCGGGCAGGTCCAGTCCCTCGCGCAATAAATTGATGCCGATCAGGACGTCAAACTCGCCTTTGCGCAAATCGCGGAGAATCTTGACCCGCTCCAGGGTTTCGATTTCCGAATGCATATAGCGGCAGCGCACGCCGACTTCGCCATAATATTCAGCCAGATCTTCCGACATTCGCTTGGTCAATGTGGTGACCAGCACGCGCTGACCGGCCTTCGCGCGCTCGCGAATTTCGTGCAATAGATCGTCGATTTGGCCTTTAACCGGGCGGACCTCCACCTGCGGATCGACCAGGCCGGTGGGGCGAATAATCTGTTCCACCACGACCCCGGCGGATTTCGTCAATTCGTATGGTCCGGGCGTGGCCGAGACGTATACCACCTGATTGACGCGAGTCTCGAATTCTTCGAAGGCCAAAGGCCGGTTATCCAGCGCCGAGGGCAGACGGAAACCGTATTCGATGAGCGTTTCCTTGCGCGAGCGGTCGCCGTGCCACATGCCGCGCAATTGCGGAACCGTCTGGTGCGATTCGTCGATGAACATCAGGTAATCGCGGGGCACATAATCCAGCAAGGTGGGCGGCGGTTCGCCCGGCAGGCGGCCGGTAAAGTGGCGCGAATAGTTCTCGATGCCGTGGCAGTATCCGACCTCCTTCATCATTTCCAGGTCATAGCGCGTGCGCTGGTGGATGCGCTGCGACTCGACCAGCCGGCCCTGCTTTTCCAACTCCTGCTCCCACCACCCCAACTCTTCCAGAATCGAGGCGACGGCGGTCTTCCGGGTTTCGGGCTTCATGACATAGTGGGACTTGGGATAGATAGGCAAGCGCGCAAACTTCTGCTTCACGGCGCCCAAAAGCGGATCCACCTGGGCCAGCGACTCAATTTCATCGCCGAAAAGTTCGATCCGGATCGCGCTGTCGTCGTAGGTCGGAAAGACCTCGATCACGTCTCCGCGCACGCGAAAGGTGCCGCGGCGGAAGTCGCTGTCCGTGCGCTCGTACAGGATCTCCACCAGCTTGCGGGTGATGTCCTGGCGCTTGATGCGCTGGCCCTTTTCCAGGAACAACAACATGCCGTAGTAGGCCTCCGGCGAGCCCAGACCGTAGATGCAGCTCACCGAGGCGACAATGACACAGTCGCGGCGCTCGAACAGCGAGCGTGTGGCGGACAGGCGCAGTTTGTCCAGTTCGTCGTTAACCGTCGCTTCCTTCTCGATGTACACGTCCCCCGAGGGAATGTACGCCTCCGGTTGGTAATAATCGTAGTACGAGACGAAATATTCCACCGCGTTCTGGGGAAAGAAATTCTTGAACTCCTGGTAGAGCTGCGCCGCCAGGGTTTTGTTGTGGGCCAGCACCAGCGCCGGGCGGTTCAGCGCTTCGATCACCTTGGCCATGGTGAAGGTTTTGCCGGAACCGGTTACTCCCAACAGCACCTGATGCTTTTCGCCGTCGCCGGCGCCGCGGAGCAGGCCCTCGATGGCCGTAATCTGATCGCCCTTGGGCCGGTAATCGCTGGAGAGTTTGAAGTCCATAGGACAGACCTCGATTATATCGCCGGAAGGCAGCGTCACCCGCTTCCGATCCCCCGCCCGAGGATGCGTTGCACGCTCTGGCGCTGACGTGACTCTCAGGCGGTCTTGAGCGTGAAACGAGAAAGGTGACAAGTGGAACGCCTCTTGCTACGCCTGTTTTGCGTGGCCCACGAGGCCGGCGGCCTTGGAACGCGGGTCCAGCCGGGAGAGATTGCGTGCCTGCCTTTCCGTCAGCAGCGAGGTGTGCGCGACATGACAGAAATGCTCGGGAATGAACCACACGTCCTTTTCGCAGATCATCCAGTGGCGGCCATCGAACCGGCGCAGATTTAACGGCCGGGAATAAGCGCGCAGGGTGCGCTCTCCGCGCAAGTTGTAATACTGGTCGAAGTAGCTCATCGCCAGTTCGCGCAAGCTGCGATACACCGGCTCCCGGTAGCGCAGCCCGGAATAATTCGACTTTCCTATGGCTCCCCAGTGGTTATGGATACGATACACGGCCAGTACGTGATCCACGTCCTGCACGGCTTCCAGGTCGATTAA
>CAZUCM010000309.1:0-4505 GCA_964619235.1 uncultured Terriglobales bacterium | reverse complement strand
GTCGATTCCACCATAACTCCCCAGCTGCAGGAGATTATTTACCGCGCGCTGGAACGCGATCCCAAGAAACGCTATGCCAATGCCCGGGAATTCGCCCTGGATCTGGAGCACCCCGAAAAGGTGGGGGTTGAGGACCGTCCGGAACTGCAGGAATGGAAGCGGCGCAAGAATCCGTGGTTTCGCAAAATTCTTTTTTATATCCTGATGGCCCTGATTCCCGTCGTGATTTTCGGGTTACTGCTTTTTGTTGCGCATGTGACAAAGTAACAAGTACCTTCTCACCTCGACCAGAAGTCTTCCGTGTGGGTCACGAACTCCGGATAAGCGTCGGCGCCCAGTTCGCACAGATCCATGCCTTGCCGCTCGCCATCGCGCGGCGCCCGTTGCGGATAGATGCGATCGATCAGCCAGTTCAGGCCGTAGGTCATGGGAAAGACAAATCCGAGCAGAGTGATTACACCGATAAGCTGGGCGAGAAATTGGCCCGGATCGCTTCCGGGCAGGGATTTGGGAAAGCGGCCGAACATGCCTAATGCCAGGATGCCCCAAATCCCGCAAACGGCGTGCGCCGGCACTGCGCCGCCGGGATCATCCGTCGACAATCGCAATTCAAGCAACTCGACGGTGATGGGAACCAGAGCGCCGGCGACTGCGCCAACGATGATTGCGGAGGCCGGAGGCAGGAAGGCACAAGCCGCACTGCCGGCCACCAGTCCACCGACCCAGCCATTTGCGGTCAACGAGGCATCCGGTTTGCCAAAACGAGTGCCGGTGATGATGGCAGTGGTCACCGCCGCCGCACCGGCGCCGAGAAGAGTGTTGATGGCGATTGCCGGCAGGCGGCTGAATTCGGAGCCGGCAAACAACAAGGCGCCGGCGGAATTCAGGCCCAGCCAACCGATCAGGGTCAGCAGACAGCCAAAAACCACGAGCACGGCATTGTGTCCGGGAATGGCGGCCGGCATACGGTCGGCTGCAAATTTTCCGCTGCGCGGACCCAAAATCCAGGTGACGGCCAAAGCCGTAAGGCCGCCGGCGGCATGAAGCGTGCTGGAGCCACCGGCATCCAAGAATCCATGACCGAGGCCGTAATTCGTGCCCAACTGGGCCAGCCATCCGCCGCCCCACACCCAGTGGGCAAATAAGGGATAGGTCCATCCGGCGAAGACGGCGGTGGAGATGCATAGCGCGCGCAGCCGCCAGCGCTCCGCACCGCTGCCCAGGGAAATCATCGCTGCCACACCGTCGCCGAAAATCTGCAGACACGCCGCCAGCGAGGCCGGCGAGCCGTCGAGATGCAGTCCACGCAGGAAGAACGGCTCCGCCGCAATCCAGTTCCAGGCTTTGCCGCCGAGGTATAGGGAGTGTGCCGGGCGCCCGGGAAAGCTTTGCCAGGCAAATCCGAAGACCAGATAGGCGATGGCCGCCACGGCGAAGATACAAAGCGCCGCCAGCATGGTATGAGCCGCACTGCGCGCGCGGCCCAGGCCCACGTTCATCAGCGCCAATCCCGCGCCCGCCATAGGAACCAAAAAGATGAGTAAGGTGCAGATCGCTGCCGCCAGGTCGGACGGCGTGGCAACGGAAAGTGCGGTCACTCTTTTTCTCCTCCCAATTGCAGATGGGAACGTGCAACGAGAACCAGTCCTGCGCCTTCGATCGCCATGCCCGCCACGATAAATGCGCTTCGCGGCGCGGGTGCGCGCAATAAAATCACCGCCGTCAGAGCGATGCCCCAACCGGACAGTAGCAGAAGAAAGCCCGCTAATCTCATCATGTCAGCTTCGATCCTGGGTTGAACTCATAAAAATATCATAGGCGGCGGCCGGGTTGGCAGGCGAATAACGCATCACTTCGTGCTGGTTTATGCGGGGACGGAGGGGCCGCCGGCAAAGTACCTTACGGAATTGGGAGCTTCTCGCGTAAACTGGATACATCGCCCATCGGCAACGGGCCTGCTGACTCGGCCCGGTTGCCGGGATTCAGGCTTCCACGATCCGGGCGGATGTTCCATAATAAATAGACTTCAAATCCTGAAGGATGAATTCATACATGGCCAACGTAAACACAAAAAGAGGTGTAATCGGAATTCTGACCGGCGGCGGAGATGTCCCCGGCTTGAACCCGGCAATTCGATCCGTCACTTTCCGGGCGCTGCGCGAGGGATATCAGGTGATCGGCCTTCGTCGCGGCTGGGGCGGTCTGGTCGATATCGTTCGTGAGAAAGATTATGACAACACCGGGAATTACCAGTTCCTGTCCGAAGAGGTCGTAAACCGGGCAGGTCGTACCGGCGGAACGTTTTTACACAGCTCGCGCACCAACCCGAGCAAAGTGAAGAAAGCCGCGGTGCCCGAACATCTGAAGAGCACCTACAACGCCGAAATCAACGACTTGACCCCCGAAGTGCTGAAGAACCTTGCCTGGTTGGGAATCGATTACCTGATTCCGATCGGCGGGGATGACACCCTGAGCTACGGCGTGCGTATGTTCAAGGAAGGCGTTAAGACCATTGCCATTCCCAAGACCATGGATAACGACGTCCCCGGCACCGATTACTGTATTGGATTCAGCACCTGCGTGACGCGCACCATCCAGATGGCGAACATTCTGCGTACCTCCGCCGGTTCCCACGAGCGCTTCCTGGTGCTCGAGGTCTTCGGCCGCTACGCCGGCTACACGGCGATGCTGCCGACCATGGCGGGCGCGGCAAACCGTTGCGTCATTCCCGAACACAAGTTCAACATCGAGCAGCTCGCAGACTTGCTCTCTTACGACCGCCGCAAGAACCCCAGCCAGTATTCGGTTGTGCTGGTGTCGGAAGGGGCGATGTTCGAAGGCGGGGGAATGGTGTTCTCCAAAGAAAGCACCGACGCTTACGGGCACAAGAAGCTGGGCGGCATCGGCGACCTGGTTGCCGAAAAGCTCAAGGAGCTGTCGCCGAAGTTCAACAATGGCACGACCGTCGAGTGTATCGAGCAGAAGCTGGGCTACATGGTGCGCGGCGGCGATCCCGACGCGATCGACTCCATTGTTCCTATGGCTTACGGCAATCTGGCGCTGGACCTGCTTTTGGCCAAAATACACGGACGGCTGGTGGTGCTGAAGAACGGCCGCTACGACAATATTCCGATCGATACCGTTACCGCGAGCAAGAAAGTGGTGAATGTAAAGGAGAATTACAACACCGAACGTTTGCGCCCGCACTATCAAAGCTTTGAGAATCGGCCGCTGTTCATTATGACGAGCGACGCGATCTAAAACAGCAGAAATCCAATCCGCAACAAGTCATTAGCCACAGACCGGAATCGTTTCGGCTTGTGGCTTTTTTCTGCTTATTCATCATCAGAGCCCCGGTCCCCGCCGGGGCCGGGGCTCTGTGACGAGAATTTGGCATTCGGACGTTTTCTCCCGTATCCCAGGCGTGGCTTTAATGTTTGTGGGGATTTCTGTCGATGGGCTAATGATGGTGGGGCCGCAGACCGCATGAGTCCTGTCCTATTGCGGGCCGGCAGGAAACGTGCACGAGATGGCAAGTATCGATCAATCTTCGCTGGTTTGGCCCGAAACCTATACCGGGGACTTCTATAAGCGGGTGCTCGATAACCTGTATGACGCCGTGTATTTCACTGACCTGCAACGCCGCATTACCTACTGGAATCACGCTGCCGAGTTGCTTACGGGCTTCAGCGCGAAGGAAACGGTGGGTTCGTGTTGTGCCGATAACCTCCTTATGCATGTCAACGAAGCCGGGTCCTGCCTGTGCAGCGGGCAATGCCCGCTGAACTGTACCATGCGGGATGGCCGCCCACGGAATATGGACATCTATTTGCGCCACAAACAGGGCCACCGGATTCCCGTATCGGTGCGCTCATGCCCGTTGGTCAATCAAGACGGTGTGGTCGTAGGCGCGGTGGAAATCTTTAACGATAACAGCCGCCAACGGGAAGCTCAGGAAAAGATCAACAACCTGGCCAAACTGGCATTTCTTGATCCTGTGACGCAGGTGGCTAACCGCCGGTACGCCGAACAGAAGCTGGCGCAAAATTTGGAACAGTTCGGCAGGTATGGAACCACCTTTGCCGTGCTGATGGTGGATTTGGACGAGTTCAAGCAGATCAACGATACCCACGGCCATAGTGCCGGGGATGCCGTCCTGATAGCGGCCGCCCAGACGATGACCGGCTGCCTGCGCACCTCCGACCTGGTCGGACGCTGGGGTGGAGATGAATTCATTGCGCTGTTGCCGGGCATGACCGGGCAGTTTCTGCCGGAGAAGGCGGAGTTGTGCCGGGCACTGATCGCGCGCTCCGAAGTGCTGGTCCAGGGAACGCGTTTGGCGACCACCGTTTCCATTGGCGCCGCGGTGGTGGAACCGGGCGATACCGTGGAGTCGCTGCTGAAGCGGGCCGACGCCAGTATGTATGAGAGCAAAAAGGGTGGCCGCAATCGCGTCAGCTTGAGCCTGAAATAGATCATTAGAAGCCGTTAATCCAGGGCGCACT
>CAZUCM010000308.1:0-4511 GCA_964619235.1 uncultured Terriglobales bacterium | reverse complement strand
TTCGCAAGGATGCCGGTAGCGACATCGTGTACCTGTATCGGGACGGCCACGTGGAACGGCGAGCTGTGCGTGCCGGAGGCGTCCGTGGCGATCAACAGGAGATACTAGCCGGCCTTGCCGGCGGCGACCAGGTGGTCGTCAACGGATTCGAAGGTCTGCAGGACGGATGCAAGGTGGAGATCAAGCGGTAGAGGACTAACGCCCGGGCTCACAGATGTTGGCATTGCCCTGGGCTTAAGAGATCAACGCAGTGGTTGCGGGAGAACAAAAATGGTTAGGGTGGATGGTCAAGGCAATGGCGCCAGTCTGGTGCGCGTGCGCGGACTGGATAAAAGGTACCAGCGAGGCAGCGAAGAAATCCACGTTTTGCAAGGATTGAATCTGGACGTGGACGCCGGCGACTTCGTGGCTTTCATGGGCCCCAGCGGCTCCGGCAAGACCACGCTGTTGAACCTGCTGGGCGGACTGGATTTGCCCACCCGGGGAACCATCAGCGTTGCCGGGGATGAGATTACGCATCTTTCGGGCAGCAAGCTGACGGAGTGGCGCGCCCGCCATGTCGGCTTCATCTTCCAGATGTACAACCTGATTCCGGTGCTGACGGCGTTCCAGAATATCGAACTGCCGTTGCTGCTGACCAAGCTGTCGAAGGCGGAACGCCGCAAGCACGTGGAAATCGCGTTGCAAGTGGTGGGGCTGGCCGACCGCATGCACCACTATCCGCGGCAACTTTCCGGCGGGCAGGAGCAGCGGGTGGCAATTGCCCGCGCCATTGTGGCCGATCCCACGTTTTTATTGTGCGACGAGCCGACGGGAGACCTCGACCGCAAGAGCGCCGACGAAATCCTGGATCTGGTTGGCCGGCTGGTGCATGAGCATCGAAAGACCGTGTTGATGGTGACCCACGATCCCGCCGCCGCCGCCCGCGCGCATATCGTGCTGCACCTGGAAAAGGGCGTGCTGGTGGAAGGACAACGGGCCGGCGGAGGCGCGGAGGGCCGGTCATGAAGTATATCCACCTGCTGTTCGCCAGCCTCTTCCGCAGGAAGATTCGCACCATGCTCACCACCCTGTCTTTCGTGGTGGCGCTGTTCCTGTTCGGACTGTTGGTTGTCGTGCATGGCGCGTTTAATCAGGGACTGGATGTGGCGGGGGCCGACCGGCTGGTGGTCATCAATAAGGTCTCGATCATTCAGCCGTTGCCGGTTTCCTACATGGATCGCGTGCGGCGTATTCCCGGCGTAAAGGAAGTGACGCACCAGAACTGGTTCGGCGGCGTGTACCAGGATGAACGGAATTTTTTCCCGCAGATGGCGAATGACGACGAAACCTTTCGCTCGGTGTTCGGGGAATTCCAGATTCCAGACGATCAGTGGCAAGCCTACATGTCCGACCGCGAGGGGGCCATCGTCGGACCGGACTTGATCAAGCGCTATCACTGGAAAATTGGCGACCGTATTCCGATCAAGGGCACGATCTTTCCCGGAACCTGGGAGTTCAATATTCGAGGCATCTATCACGGTACGCGGCAGCAGGATGACAATACGCAGTTCTGGTTCCACTACAAGTTTCTGGAGGAACGGGAAAATACTTATTGGAAAGGGCTGGTCGGCTGGTACACCGTAAAGGTGTACCGTCCCGCCGATTCTCTGCAGATTTCCCGGCAGATCGACGATATGTTCGCCAACTCGCCCTGGGAGACGAAGACCGAAACGGAAAAATCCTTTGCCGCCGACTGGGTGAAGCAGGCGGGGAATATTTCCTTCCTCATGATGAGCATCGGCGGAGTCGTATTTTTCACTTTGTTGCTGGTGACCGGCAACACCATGGCCATTGCGGTTCGCGAACGCATGCGGGAACTGGCGGTGTTGAAGGCCGTGGGATTTACCGATGGATTCGTCTTGCTGCTGGTGCTGGCCGAATCGCTGCTGGTCGCGGCCCTGGGCGGGGCGATTGGGGTGGCATTGGCCAAGATTTTCACCCTTGGCGGCGATCCGACTCGCGGCCTCTTGCCCTTCTTTTATCTGCCCTGGGACGCCATGGCACTGGGACTGGGGCTGGCCCTGGCTGTGGGAATGGCCGCCGGCATCCTGCCGGCGATTTCCGCCATGCGATTGAATGTGGTGACGGCAATGAGGAAGGTGTAAGCGATGGCGATACCTTTGGCCTACAACTTACGGAGCCTTTGCGTCCGCTGGAGTTCGACGGTGGTGGCGGTGGTCGGCATTGCGGGAACGGTGGGCGTTTTTATTGCCATGCTGGCGTTGGCCAAGGGCTTCAAGACTACGTTAACCTCATCGGGTTCGCCGCGGAATGCAATCGTGCTGCGCGGCGGCGCCACCTCGGAGATGATGAGCGGCATCAATCTGGACCAGGAGCGCGTAGTCGAAGATCTGCCGGGAGTTGCGCGCGGTCCGGAGGGTCCCCTGGTCAGTCCCGAAGTGGTGGTGATCGCCAGCTTTCCGCTGAAGGCCACCGGTACGGACGCCAATGTGCAGGTGCGCGGAGTCTCGCCGAAAGCGCTGGCGGTGCGCGATACCATCCATGTCGTCTCCGGCCGCTTCTTCCATCCGGGAGTCAACGAACTGGTAGTGGGCCGTAACGTGGCGGGAACCTATGCCGGCTTCGATCTGGGCAGTACCGTCAAATTTGGCGGCGGATTATGGACTGTCGTGGGCACTTTCGACGCCGGCGGCAGCGCCTTCGACTCGGAACTCTGGTGCGACACCAACGTGCTGAGCGCCGTTTATAAGCGGCCGCAGAACGTCTTCCAATCGGTGACCGCCCGGCTGGATTCTCCGGCGTCGTTTACCCGCTTTAAAGATGCGCTTACCTCCGATCCGCGCGTAACCCTGGACGCGCAACCTGAACTTGAGTATTACGCCAAACAGTCCCGCACAATTACGAGACTGATTGTGGTGCTGGGAAGCATGGTGGCGGTGGTGATGGGGATTGGCGCGGTGTTTGGCGCGTTGAATACCATGTACTCGGCGGTGGCGGAACGCTCGCGCGAAATTGCCACCATGCGCGCTTTGGGATTCCGTTCCGGCAGCGTGGTCTTGTCCTTCGTTTTTGAGTCGCTGTGTATCGCCCTGGTCGGCGGCCTCCTGGGTTGTGTTGCCGTACTGCCGCTCAATGGTTTCACCACCGGAACCATGAACTGGCAGACGTTTTCGCATATGGCTTTTGCCTTTCGCGTAACTCCGGAGCTGATGGCCGGAGGCGTTGCCTTTGCCCTGTTCATGGGCCTTCTGGGAGGGCTGCCTCCCGCCATCCGCGCGGCGCATGCGCCGATTTCGGCAGCGCTGCGCGAACTGTAGATTTCTCACCGCAGGGGGCGCGGAGGATGCGGAGGAAACAGTATGGAAGAGCAGAGCAAGAGGGAGATTCTGATAAATAGTGACTGGATGACTACCTTTGGCGTGGCTCTTCTGCTTTTGTTCTCGTTGTGGCGTGCCGCTTACGATTTCAGGCAGATTGCAAACGGCGAATTTACACAACCTGTTTCGATTCATGCGCTTTTGTTGGCTTTCTATGCGTTTCTGATGGCGTATTGGTCTGTTGGCCGACGCCTGCTGCGAGGCGGATTTTTTCTCTTGGGTGCCGGAGCAAGCATCCGTATTGTTGTGTATTGCTTGCACGCTTCTGATCACGCTCAATATCTTGCTGCCATCAATGCGCTGGTTTTCGGCATCGCCGCGTGGACGATGATTTTGATTTGTGCAGTTCAGTGGTTCAGGAGTGTAGTGCGGGTTCGGAAGGACCAGTGAATCATCTGGGCTGTTGCGATGATGCAGAGTGTTCGCTGAGCCGGGAACCAGCCCGCCATGGCGGGCTGCTCCCTCTTTTGCCCGCTTTGCGGGCTTGGCATCTGTGCGCTGAAGATACGGGGATGCCAAGAACATAGCCCGTGCCGGCTGCCAACTGCAAACTGTGAACTGTAAACCTTCCGCAATGCCCGTTATAGTAATGCAGTCCCTTTATGACGCCCGAGAGCACAGCTTCGCGATTCACCCCGCAACAGGAGATTGCCCGCCTGGCCGGGCTGCGCGAAGTGCATTCCGCCTTCGAGTGGTTTAACGCGCATGCCCGCGAATTGTCCGATCAGCAATTGGAGTTGACCCGTATCCCGGCGCCGCCGTTTGGCGAGGCGCGGCGGGCCGAGTGGTTGCGAGCGCGATTCGCCGGGCTGGGACTGCAGAACGTTCATATCGACGAGGCGGGCAACGTTCTGGGCCTACGCCCCGGCGCCGTGGATGGCTCCAGGTTTGTCGCGCTTACGGCCCATATGGATACGGTTTTTCCCGCTGAGACGCCGCTGGATATTCGCCGCGACGGGGACCGCTTGTTGGGGCCGGGCATTTCCGATAATGGCGCCGGGTTGACGGCGTTGCTGGCCGTCGCCGCCGCTTTGCAATCCGCGGAAATCCATAACCTGGGGCCTATTCTGTTTGTGGCTAACGTGGGAGAGGAGGGCGAAGGCGACCTGCGCGGAATTCGCCACCTGTTCA
>CAZUCM010000307.1:0-4522 GCA_964619235.1 uncultured Terriglobales bacterium | reverse complement strand
TGCCCACTTCGATACCGGCAGCCGTTTTGAATGCCGCCAGCCCGTGACCGAACGGATCGAAAGGAAAGTCGCGGAAAATCAGTGCACCTTCTTTTCGCTCAGCAGCCGCATCGAAAAGGAGACCTCGATTGCCGCCGGCCGGGTGGACGATGCGCGTCGCGCCTTCGACAACCTCTTCAAGAAATAGGCGTATACTGTGGCGTTTTGCAGCATGGAGGCACCTTGATGCCACTTTCCCGTTCGCGAAGAATCTCTGCAGCCCTCGGCTGTTTGTTTCTGTTGCTGGCTTCAACCCTATCTGCCCAAAAGGAGCCAAAGACCATGCATACTCCGCAATCTCCCGCCTGGCTTGATGCAGCCGCGAAGCGCCTGGAACCGGAACTGGCCGCCAAGTATGGGGAGGGCCAACGCACCCGTATACACCGGGGCCTGCATCAGGTGGCCGAATTCTGGCGCGCCGGGGATGGAGACCAGGCGGCGTTCGAAGCTTTTGTGCGGGCGAATTTCGCCGGGAACCAAAACGCCGTGGACGAGATCTTTGACCGGTTCCAGCGGCTACTGGAGCAGCTGGACGGCCACATGGACGAGATCGGGCGCGAGTTCCGCACGCAGGCCGAACTCGACCTCGGTCCCATGCTTCCGGTGGACGAGGTGTTTGCCGCATACGATGCATCCGCCCACGTCTCCGACGATTTTTTTCAGAACAAGCTGGCCTTCGTCGTGCTGCTGAATTTCCCGCTGACCACGCTGGAGCAGCGGTTGCACGAAGGATCGAAATGGAGCCGCAGACAATGGGCCGAGGCGCGCCTGGCGCAACGTTTTTCCAAACGCGTTCCCGCCGAGGTGAATCAGGCATTGGCGGAAGCCGCGGCGGAATCCGACAACTACATTTCGCAATACAACATCTGGATGTACCACCTGCTGGATGGCAACGGCCGGCGCCTGTTTCCGCCCAAACTTCGCCTGTTGTCGCACTGGAACCTGCGCGACCAGATTGTGGCCGACTATCAGGATGTACAGGATGGCCCCGCCCGGCAGCGCATGATCCAGCGGGTGATGGAGAGGATCGTTACCCAGACGATTCCGCAGGCGGTGATCGACAATCCGGCGGCAGACTGGAATCCTTATACCGGCGAAGTGAAGCCTGCGGCGGTCAGCGACAGCGGCGAGCCGGTCAAAACGGTAGCGGCGGTCAGCGACACGCCGGAGCCGGATACGCGTTACGCCATGCTGCGCAAGACGTTTCTTGCCTCCCGCAAACTGGACGCATACTCGCCAACCGAACCTACGCTGATTGCGCGCCGCTTTGACGAAGACCGCGAGATTCCCGAAGAGCGCGTGCGCCAGATGCTGGTGCAGGTGGTTTCCTCGCCGCTGGTGGCGCAGGTGGCGGCGCTGATCGAGCAACGGCTGGGCCGTCCGCTGGAACCCTTCGACATCTGGTACAGCGGCTTTCGCGTGCACAGCCAATACAACGAAACGCAACTGGACGAAATCGTGCGCAAGAAATATCCCACGGCGGCGGCCTATAAGGCCGATATTCCCAACCTGCTGATGAAATTTGGTTGGAGCGCGGAGCGTGCGCAACAGATTGCGGACAATATTGTCGTGGACCCGGCTCGCGGCTCGGGCCATGCCCTGGGCGCGGGAATGCGGGGCGTCAAAGTCCATCTGCGGACACGGGTGGATGCGGGCGGAATGAACTACAAGGGCTTCAACATCGCCATGCATGAGATGGGGCACAACGTGGAGCAGACGCTCTCGATGGATTCCGTGGATTACCATTTTCTGAGCGGAGTTCCCAATACCGCGTTTACCGAAGCGCTGGCGTTCGTCTTTCAAGGGCACGATCTGGAGCAACTGGGACTGGCGGCTCCGACCGCCCACGACCGCGCGCTGAAGACGCTGGGGAGTTTCTGGAGCACCTACGAGATTTCCGGCGTGGCCCTGGTCGATATGGCGGTGTGGCATTGGATGTACGATCATCCGAAATGCACGCCCGCCGAATTGAAGCAGGCGACGCTGCAGATTGCCAAGGAGATTTGGAACCAGTACTACGCGCCGGTATTCAAAAAGAAGGACGTGGTTTTACTCAGTGTGTATTCGCATATGATCGACAGTTTTCTCTACCTTCCGGACTATCCCATCGGCTACATGATCGCCTTCCAGATTGAAGAGCAGATGCGGAAGGCCGGGCAGGACGCCTCCGGAGCGGAGACCGGCGGAATGCGGTATATCGGGCCGGAATTCGAACGTATGGCAACGTTCGGCAGCGTGGCGCCCGATCTGTGGATGGAACACGCCACCGGCCAGCCCGTGGGCCCGGATGCGCTTCTGGAAGCTGCACGAAGAGCATTGGAAGAAGCGGAGAAGCAGTAGCTGCCAGTCTTGAATTCAGGTAGCATGGCCCCGGTCGGTTGCCGCTCTTCGCAAGCCATTTTAAATCAGCGATTTGAACTTAACTAACCAGTTTTGGTTACGGCAAATCAAGTACCGCCGTATACTGCTACAGGGAATACCAGCACGTCTTCGGTTGGGTGGAGGATCCGGGATGGCCTGCAGGAGCTGGCGAAGCGGAGAATATCGGGAATGACAACTCAGCCAATCGGCCTACCAACCATCTTGACCCAGGGCTTTCAGAATAAGCTGGAGTCTCTGGTTCAAGCGTTCCGGCAATCATTCAGCCGCATGTCCGATATCAAGAAGGAGCTCGAAGAAGCACTCCTGGTGGATATCTCGGCGCTTAGCGCCTGCGTTACCGGTTGCATCGCCAAATTGCACGAAGAAATCGAACGCCAGAAGCAGGAATACAGCCAAAGCATCTCGGAACTGGCCACCGTATTCGAAACCAAAACCATTGCGGATTCCACGGCACAGGCTATGGATCCGGTGACGGGACTGCCCAACCGGCCCAGCGCGGAAGAATTACTTCGCAGCATCCTCGCCCGGCAGGATCACGCTCCCGTCTTCGTTGCCATCGTCGTAGTGGAGCATTTGTCATCGATTAACTCCAACTACGGCTATGAGGCGGGGAATCAGGTGCTCCGCCGCTGCGCGGGGGACCTGCATCCGCAGCTTAAGCCCGACGACAAACTGTTTCGCTGGGACGGTCCGGCCCTGGCGATTGTGCTGGAACGCCCGCACTACCAGGAGGCCGTCGACTATGTCGCGGCAAAGGTCGTGAAACGATTCAGTCACTCGCTGGTTCTCGAGGCCAGGCACGCCCAACTGTTCATCACCACGCAAACCGGGGTGTTTCCCGTCGAGGGCGCCGTGGAAAAGCTGCCGATTGCGGACATAGAAGCATTCGTGCAAGGACGTGCCGCGGTCCCTAACTATGCCGAGCCACCGGTTCCCCATCCGGCGGCGGAGGAAAATGCGCCCACACCCGAGGGTAAAAAGCCAAACCGCCCGCCTATCGTGCGCGTGCGACGCACGGATTAGGGTCCGACAGAAAGGTCCAGGACGGAAGCGTCACCTGCATTCTCAAGGAATGGAGTCTGCCTGCACGCAGCAGTTTCGCGTGAACCGGAGACTTGGCCGAAAAGTCGGCCTTGATCTGATGTGGTCCGCCCTGGATCGGCGCCAGATGAAATGACGTGCTGGCCAAGACCGAACGCGGTGGCAGGTCCTCAACAATTCGCGGAACGGGATAGGTGGATACACGCCTGTTCTCGCCAACTAAGGGGTTCGCGCTGCGAAGGAAGACTTCGACTGCTGAGCCGCCAGTATTGCGAGTGCCAGGAGCCAGATGATATTTGCTGTCATCATCGCTGCTCGCCAGTTCCAAAAACCGAAATACGGACAATGCCAATAGCGAATTGCGGTGGAAGGAATGAGGACGACAGCCGTGATGGTGATGATGCCTGATAGGAGCGCATAAAGCGTGCCTTTCAAATACGAGCCGTGACGAGACTTCCCACGTGAATCCAGTTTCGCACCCACCCACCACCACCACACAACGCCTGCCGGCAGAAGACAGAGACTCCTAATTGCGCCAATGTCGGACGTGCTGAAAACAACGGCTGGCCCACGTAAGACCGCGAGCAATACGGCAGGCAACAAGTACGGGACCAACGGTGGCTCGGCCTCGTGCGTGGATGCCAGCTTCGCCTGCTCTGTGAACCCTTGAGACCGCACACAAAAGTTTCCCGCGACGAAGAGCACCGCCGAAACAACGATGAACAGAATAGGTAAGGAGAGGGCGTAGCGTCGCATAATTGGAATAGACACACACCGGGGCATGAATGTTCCCGATAGCAGGCGATATATCCCCTTATATTGTCCAGCAATCACGACAGTGCCCGAATGATCGGCAACCCGGAAGCCGTCCTGAGACATGTTTTTAGTCCCCCGCCTGTTGTCCGGAAACCGGGTTCGAGGAGATTCGTACTGGGAAGTCGACTGGTCTTTACGTTTGCGGCAACCGCTCGCCACTGCATCAAGCTTCTCAACCTTCGCAATCGCTGTGGGGTGGACCCCTGAGGTGAGACAAAAAGTTTAAGAACAGCCGCAGTCGGTC
>CAZUCM010000306.1:1938-4527 GCA_964619235.1 uncultured Terriglobales bacterium | reverse complement strand
GCCGCCGATGCGCTTATTTCCACCGGTGGAGCGTTGCCGGATCTGGCGCCGGGGACCATGGATGCGCTCAATGCGTTTCTGCCGCCTCATTGGAGCCATGGCAACCCGGTGGATATCCTGGGCGACGCGAATCGCGAACGGATGGCCAAGGCGCTGGAAGTGGTCATCAAAGACCCAAGTTGCGACGGTCTGTTGATCGTGACCGCACCCCAGGGACTGTCAGGAGCTACGCCGATGGCCGAACTACTGGCTCCATACGCGAAAGGCACCGGAAAACCGATCCTGGCCAGCTTTATGGGCGGCGCAGAAATGGCCGCGGCCAACGAGATCCTGAATCGTGCCGGCATTCCCACGTTTCCTTTTCCCGACACGGCTGCGATCGCATTCAACTACATGTGGCGTTACAGCTATAACCTGCGCGGCATGTACGAGACTCCGCAGATACGCGAGGCCGCCGATCCCGACCGCACCGCGGCCGAACAGATTGTGCGCTCCGTACACTCTGCCGGGCGCACCATCCTGACCGAATACGAGTCCAAGCAGCTGCTGGCCACCTACGGCATCCCTATTGTCGACACCAAGGTCGCCCATTCCGAGGAGGAAGCCCTCGCCGCCGCCGAGGCCATTGGCTTTCCCGTCGTGCTGAAACTGTTTTCAGAAACCATCACCCATAAGACGGAGGTCGGCGGAGTGCAGCTTTCCATTCGCACTCCCGAAGGCGTGCGCCATGCCTACCGCACCATTCACGACAATGTGGCCGGCAAGTTCGGCAAGGAGAATGTGCTTGGGGTCACCGTGCAGCCGATGGTCAGCAATGCGAACGGATATGAAGTGATCCTCGGCAGCAGTATCGATCCGCAATTCGGGCCGGTGCTGTTGTTCGGTTCGGGCGGACAGTTGGTGGAGGTGTATCGCGACCGCGCCCTGGCGCTGCCGCCGCTGAATACCACGCTGGCGCGCCGCCTGATGGAGCAAACCAGTATCTATACGGCGCTGAAGGGAACGCGCGGCCGTCCGCCGGTCGATCTGGACGGCCTGGAACAGTTGCTGGTGCGCTTCAGCCAGCTGGTGGTCGAGCAGCCGTGGATCAAGGAGATTGATATCAATCCGCTGCTGGCTTCTCCCGGCATGCTCATGGCGCTGGATGCGCGCGTGATTCTGCACCCTGCGCAAATGAAAGAGGAAGAACTGCCGCGCTCCGTCATCCGGCCGTATCCCACGCAATACGTCTGGGAGTGGGAACTCAAGAATGGCGTGCCGGTCACCATCCGTCCCATCCGTCCGGAAGATGAGCCGCTGATGATTCGTTTCCACGAGCGCCTGAGCGACCGCAGCGTCTATCTGCGCTATTTCCAGCCGCTAAAATTAAGCCAGCGCGTATCCCAC
Organism: uncultured Terriglobales bacterium; assembly: GCA_964619235.1. Taxonomy (GTDB): domain Bacteria; phylum Acidobacteriota; class Terriglobia; order Terriglobales; family Acidobacteriaceae; genus CAZUCM01. The sequence continues at coordinate 3,141 of CAZUCM010000306.1, read as the reverse complement.
GAGCGGTTGACGCGCATCTGCTTCATCGATTACGACCGCGAACTGGCGCTGGTGGTGGTTCGCAAACATCCGGAGGCCGGACACGATGAGGAAATCCTGGCGGTAGGACGCCTCAGTAAACAGCACGGCATCAATGAAGCCGAATGCGCCGCGCTCATCAGCGACGACTACCAGCACCAGGGCCTGGGTAGCGAATTGTATCGCCGGCTGCTGGCGATCGCGCGCGCCGAAGGACTGGATAAAGTGGTGTCCACCATGTTGACGGAAAACCGGGAGATGCGGGCCATCTGTAAACGCCTCGGTTTCCGTGTCGAGATCGATATGGAGGAACAGCTGGCGCGTGCGGAAATGGACCTTCGCGATCGGCCGGTCCCGGCACAGTAGGGCTTTACGAGCCGCGGGTTCCGTAATTACTTAAGGGCGGGATCGGCGCTGCGGGGTTGGCTTCAGGCCTTGGCGACGGCCCTTTTCAGAGCTTCAAGCAGAGCGGCGCGGCTTACGGGTTTGGAAACATAATCATCCATGCCGGCCGCAAGGCAGCGCTCGCGGTCGTCGGTCATGGCATGGGCGGTCATGGCAATAATCGGGACGTGAGATCCGTTCTTCCGTTCCGCGGCGCGAATGTGGAGCGAAGCTTCAAGACCATCCATCTCCGGCATCTGTACGTCCATGAAGATCAGGTCGAATTGTCCTTCCTTCCACTTGGCTACCGCTTCAATGCCGTTTTCCGCCACGGTGACATGATGTCCGGCACGCCCCAGGATCGCCACCGCCAACTTCTGATTGACCAGGTTATCTTCGGCTACCAGAACATGGCGCGCATTTCCGTTGGCTCCGTCGGCCGGCGAGGGTGCGGCCGAAGAGGAGGTCGTGGCCGCAGGCTGGGTCCGGGCATCCACAGCGCCTGCCGCGGCTGCCTGCGCCGCCGCCGCGAATTGCGCGGTAAAGTGGAATGCGGATCCCACCCCCATCTCGCTTTCCACCCACATGCGTCCGCCCATCATTTGCACGATGCGCGAAGAGATAGCCAGTCCCAGCCCCGTGCCCCCGTACTGGCGAGTGGTGGAAGTGTCGGCCTGTTCGAAAGCCTTAAAGATCTTTTCCTGCTTGTCGGGCGGGATGCCGATACCGGTATCGCAAACCGCGAAGTGCAAGCGCTGACCGTCGCTGGCGGACGGATCCAATTCCACTCGCAGCGTGACC
>CAZUCM010000306.1:0-1928 GCA_964619235.1 uncultured Terriglobales bacterium | reverse complement strand
AGCCTTGGTGCGTAAACTTAAGGGCATTGCCGATCAGGTTCAGTATGACCTGCCGCAGCCGCAGCGCGTCGGCCACGACTTGGACCGGCACATCCCCGGCCACATCGAGCTTCATCTCCAGGTTCTTATGCGCCGCCAGTACCGACAGGCTCTTCAAGGCGGAGCCGGCCAAATCGCGCGTGGTGAAGGTTACGGGGTCGAGGCTGAGTTTGCCGGCTTCGATCTTGGAGTAGTCAAGCACGTCATTCAGGATCACCAGCAAAGAATCGGCGGATGACTTGACCATCTCCAGGTATTCCCGCTGGTCCGGATTTGCCGCCGTGGACAGGGCCAACTCGGTCATGCCGATGATGCCATTCATGGGCGTGCGGATTTCGTGGCTCATGTTGGCCAGAAATTCGCCCTTGGCGCGGCTGGCCGCTTCCGCGGCGCGCTTGGCTTCCTCGGCCATTTGTTTGGCCGAATATAGACTCTGTTCGGTGCGCTTATGGTCGGCGATTTCACGCTGTAATTCCGCCGTGCGAGCCTCGACCAGGGCCAACAGTGCCCGCTCTTGCGCGGCGGCCTTCTTGGCCCGCAGCCGGAAGATTGCCAGGATGACGGCCAATACGCAGAACACGACAGCCGTCCAGAACCATACGGATTGATAGTAGTGCGGCCGTATGCGCAAGCTGACCTCAGCCGTATTTTCCCAGCCCTCGTCTCCCCGCACCATCACGCGAAAGCGATACTGTCCCGGGGGAATATTGGTATAGAAGGCGACCCGCCGCTGTCCCGCATCGATCCAGTCGTGGTCGAATCCCTCCAGCTGATACTTGAAGTCCAGGCGATCCGGAGCGGTCAATGCGATGGCGGTGTAGTTGAACTCCAGTTGGCCCCGCCCGGGCGGCAGTTGCAACTGGGAGGTGGATATCGGGATGGCATTGCCATCGACCCGCATCTGTTCCAGGATGACCGGCGAGGGCATCTGCAGCTTGGGGTGGGCCATCCGCGGATCGACCACCGATACGCCGTCGCGGGTAGCAAACCAAAGGCTTCCATCGGGGGCTTGCCAGACGTTGGGTTGCACCGAGGAGCTGGTTTCGTCGTTGCGCAGGCCATCGGCGATGCCGTAGGTGTCGAACCGGAACGCGTGAATGCGGCCTTCCGCGTAATCATTCAGCACGCTGCGGCTCATGCGCAGGATGCCCTGGTTCGTGCCCAGCCAGAGGTTCTGGGCGGCATCTTCGTGGATCGAATACACATCGACGGGAATGCCCACCTCCCGGCCGAAAGTCGTTATCTTGCCCGCCTTGATGCGGATTAAGCCGGAGTTGCGGGTTCCCAGCCACAGGCTGCCGTCCTTATCCTCATAAACACTACGCACGGCATTCTTCGGAAGCTTGGCCTGCTGTGTGAAGTTCGAAAGTTTTCCGGATTGAAACTTGGACAAACCGCCGTCCGTGGCGATCCATACCACTCCATCACTTGCCGGATAGATCTGGAAAATTGATTTACCGGCCAGGCCGTCGTCGACTCCAAAATTCGTGAACTTGCCGTCGCGATACCAGCTGATTCCATTGTCCGTGCCCAGCCACAGAGTGCCGTCCGGCGCCCGCCAAACGCAGCGCACAAAATCGTCGGCCAGGCCCTGCGCCTTGGTAAGAATGGACACCTTGCCATTCCGCAGCCAGTGGTTCAAACCTTTGCCTTCGGTTCCCACCCACATCGAACCATCGCTGTCCACGAAAAGGGCGCGCACCTGATCGCTGGAAAATCCCTGGGCCAGACCGTACACGGAAACTTTTCCCTGATGCAACCGAACCAATCCGTTCGCCTGGGTGCTGATCCAGACGTTGCCTTCGCGATCGCCCGTAACCGCGCGAACGAATGCGCCGGAAGTCCTTCGCGGACGGAAAAGGTCTCGAAGGCCGCATCTTTAAGTTGAT
>CAZUCM010000305.1:0-4535 GCA_964619235.1 uncultured Terriglobales bacterium | reverse complement strand
TTCTGCTCGAATCGATTCCAGTTCCTGGAGGCCTTGCGGGTTGTTGTGCGCGGCCAGCTTCAGGTCGGCGAGACTCACCGGGTAGAAATTATCGTCGGCGAGGGCGATATAGCGAAATCCGATGCGCCGCAACTGAACGATTTCTTCGATCACCGCATCGGAGGAACGCTGCCGGGGCTTCTGCCCGTCGGTACGCCACACCGAACAGAAGGAGCAATGCTTCGGGCATCCGCGAATCGTCTGTACCGATGCCCACATGTAGGCATTGCGCGGAATCAGGTCCCAGCGCGCGGGAATAAATGAGGAAGCGTCGAGCCGGCCTCCGCGATAAATGTGTTGCGGAGCGCCATTGGCGCAGTCGCGCAGCACCTCCGCCCACACCCGGTCTCCGTCGCCCTGAACCACCGCGTGAGCGCCGCCAAGGTCGTGGGCCTCCTCAGGATAGAGGGTCGCATGAATTCCCCCGAATATGACCCAAGCGCCCCGTTCGCGCGCCGTCCGGCCAATCGCATATCCGCGCAGGGCGTTGCCCGTGTGGATGCTGATGCCGATGGCATCGCCTTCCTGAATCCGCAGGGGGTCGATTCGTTCGAGGGTTTCGTCCACCAGCAGCGGATCGCCGAAGGAGCTGGGGGTGGCGGCGGCAAGCACGTAGAGCCATCGCGGCGTAATCACGGCGGTTCCGAACGACACATCACTCGGATTGACGAGATAAACTTTCATCTGGCGGTTCCCCCTGGAATGCCCAGATGCGAACGGAAAAGGCCGATATCCTCGCGCGGGTTATCTCTCCCTGGGGCATCAAATCTCCGGCTATCATGCCATCTTCGGGCGATCTGAAACTGAGCAATATTGACCACTTCGGAGCGGGTTGATTACCGCGCATATCCCGGTGCTCGCAGTGTCGAAATGGCGATCAAGCTGAAGCATCAGTCGCCGGGAACGAAAGAATTCACCGTTCAATCGGCCACGGGATCGACACTCACTATCGACAGGGTATTGGTAACGACCACGCAGCCCGCACTATACAGCGGCGGCGAGACGTTCGTGCCATTTCTTGGCGCCGGCCGCGGTCTTTATGGCGCCGGGTACAATCTTCGCGCGAATGGCCCGCTCCATGAGCTGTACCAGCCCCGCCGGCAGTTCGCTTCTCATCACGTATTCATCCACCAGCCACAGAATCCGCTCGGGGATCTCGGAGTAAGCGGAAAGCAGGACGATGGGCAGGGTGGGATACCGTTGTTTAATATGGCAGGCGACAGCCTCGGCATCGATGCCTTCGCGCGTGTATTCCAGCAACACCGCGGCCACCGGTGTGCGAACCAATATCTTCATGGCAGCGTAGCCGCTAGGCGCGATTATGACGCAATAGTCATGCGGTTCGAGAATCGCTTTGCGAAGGGTTAAGATATGCGGCCGGTTATCGATGCACAACACCGTAGGGCCCATAGTCACTTCTCCTTCGTGAAGCGGCAATCGTGAGCGCCCTGAAGTGCTCCGTAGCATTCACATTCTTCGTATCTTCTGCCGACTGTAGATGGACGAATCCTGAACGACTGTGCAAGTTATCCTCAAGCGGCCTCGCGTTGGGCGGAGGACTCGGCCCGCGCCGTACTCGACACGATTTCGGCAATGCGGATCTCCGCCGCCTGGCGTTCGTCTTCCGTGGGTGGGGTGACCAGAATGAAGCCGCCCCTGCCTTGTCCCGATCCTTTTGCGAATGCACTCTGACTGCGGGCCACAGCTTCCAGCGCCCGGCCAAAGTTTTCTGAATGATGGCCGCCGAAAAATTGCAGACCGGGGAGGTGAGCCCACGCCGCGGTAAACCATTGTTCACAGATGAGCTCCCAATGGCCACGCTTCGTGGAGCTCCAGAACTTCAGATATTGCAGGGAATCGTCACTCTGCGCCCCATGTTCAATCTGGATTGCCCCGGCATCGGCAGCCGGCATCAATTCAGTCCAGCAGGCCTGTACGGCGCTTTCCAAGATGCTATCGATCCGTATGCTTCCGGGGAGGTTCATAAGGTTTGGCATTTTACCCAGCATAGTGCTTGTCAAGGAATGCTTCTGTTCGCTCATGCCGCATGCATGCCCCAGGTCTCGTGTTGTGCCGGCGAAGCATAGAGAACCAACTCCGCCCGGCCGGGGCACTCGAGAAAGTGTATTAACCAGGAAATGCAGCCTTGTACGGCCGTTTCGGTGAGATTCAGCCGAAGGGCGATCTCGCGATCACTTACCCCCTGGCCAACCAATCCGTAAATGGGACCGAGGATACCTAATTTTTCCCAATAGCAACGCATGACAAGCCTCCATTCAGTTCGCGATGGTCTCTCGACGGGGAACCAGTGTCCAAGTTATCAAGCCAACATCCAATCGTCTGAGCTATAAGGCTCACCTAGGTCTGTACCTTTCATGCCCCACAGCACCCCCCTGTGCACAATAGCTCAGACGGCGTGTTGTTATTCCACTAGGCTTAGAGTCCTGAGGATTTCCGCATAGTTGCTGAAAAGCCACAGAGTGCGGAACCTTATCTGAAAGGGCAAGAGTGCCGCCTGAAGGAGAAGTTTATGTTCGTAAAGAAGAGTGGCACCCCGGATCAACGTGCGCGCAATTCAGACGTACAGTCCGGCGATGTTCAGCAAATGTCGGATGTAGCCGATGCGGATTCGGAGAGCATTAAGGAACTGGCCGAAGAGGGAAATGGCTTCGAAGCTGCCGCCGTGGATGGCGTAGAAAATGCCAAAGATCCGGATGTATCTGAAGTAACTACCTTGGAGGATCGGGTCACTCGCAACCGTAATCGTGAAGTACGCCACGGATTGCATCTAATAAAAGACTGAAGCGCAGCAGCCAGAGTTATTGGACTGGCGGCAGGCGGCCTGGCAGGTGGGGCCGCGGAGGCCGCGGTCGCGGGGCTCACCGGCAACCGTGATGCCGGGATACCGGCAGAATCAATTGTGCACTTTGAGCTGGCGGACGATCTGGTGGTACAGCCGGCGCAACAGGCTGAACCAGTTCCGCGAAATTTCATGAATCAAGTAGACCTGTATCCCATGCGATTCGAACCGATCTACCAGTATCGGCTCTGGGGCGGCCGGCGATTGGGCGACCTGCTGAGCACGCCGCTGCCGGGCGCCGGTCCCATCGGTGAAGCCTGGGTGCTCAGCGATCGCGATGACCATATGAGCCGGGTTGCCAATGGACCACTCAGAGGGCAGACCCTCGGGGAATTGCGTGAGCGATTCCCCGAGCAATTGTTCGGTACAAGGGACCATGGTTTTTGCCGCTTCCCGCTGTTGCTGAAGTTCCTTGACGTCCGGAAAACGCTCTCCGTTCAGGTGCATCCATCGGATGCGGATACCGGCCTGATTCCAGCCGACGAAACCGGCAAGACAGAAGTCTGGGTCGTGCTGGAAGCGGGGAAGGAAATCCTTATCTGTCAGGTGAACGCCGCCGGGGATCATCCGGCACGGGCTGATTATTCTTGCGGCTTGGGCTCGCACTTATGCGCCAGATATTCTTCGGCATCGTGGCACTTCCGCTGACATTTGTGGCAAAGAATCGGGCCTTTGACTTCAGGGCGAGGGCGTTTTGGCTTCGATGAGGATGGCGCCTTGAAGGGGAAAGCTGCCTCGGAAGTTACTGGTTCAATTATCGGCATAGTCGTTATCATGGCCCATTGTTTCGCTACACGTCTGAGCAATATAGCTCACGCTTCCATGCCGCGCTCTTCTTAGCACAATTGCTCAGATGGCATTTGGTGGTTGGCTCGGGCACCGGTTTGACCTGCCGCGATGATTCAGAAAGTAAACTTTGCCGCCAGTTGGACCAATCGCGGCGCATTGGCTTTGACGACCTGGCCAAAGGTTGAGACCGGACGCGGCGCATTGGCTTCGACGACCGGGCTAAAGGTTGCACTGTTGATATTGCCGTCGACCGTGTCGGCGCCGAAAAACTGCGCGTGATTGAAGACGTTGAAGGTTTCCACTCTCATTCGCAATGACATCGAATCCGAAAAGTGCAGTGTCTTCTGCAACGACATGTCGTAATTGTCCAGTCCCGGTCCGGAAAAGAAACGCCGGCATGAGTTTCCGGCTTCGCCCAGCGGCGGCTTGCTGAACAGTGCGGTATTAAAATACGGTTGTCCGTTGGCCGGATTATGGTTGAGATTGAGAGCGCCTGGGGAATAGTTCGGCTCGTCGACCGGAAGGTTGTTGACGCCGTTCGACATGGTTCCCAGCAGCGAGGTATCCGCCGTGTTATAGAGGGTTACGGGGAGTCCGGTAGCGAAGTGGGTGACCCCGGAGAGCTCCCATCCTGTTGTCCATTGGCTATGCGAGCGCAGAAGCGTGTCGAAGGGAAGCTCAAAGTTGTAGCTGACGACAAAGTTGTGGCGCATGTCAAAAGAGGAAAGTTCCTTGCTTAAGGAAGGATTCAGCGGATTCACCTGCTCGCTGAAGTTCGAGCCCTGGTCGAGGGACTTGGCATAGGTGTAGGCGCCGTTCAGTCCCAGGCGCTTGCCGGCATAACGCA
>CAZUCM010000304.1:351-4547 GCA_964619235.1 uncultured Terriglobales bacterium | reverse complement strand
CTGGCACGATGCCTGGCAAACCCTGGCTTTCGCGGACGTCTTTATGGGTTTGACCAAGCCGGTCTTTTTCGGCTTCATCGTCGCCACGATCGGTTGCTATTACGGTTTGTCGGCAAAGGGTGGAACGCAAGGCGTTGGCCGGGCAACCACGCAGGCCGTAGTGGCTGCATCAGTGTTGATTCTGGCGGTGGATCTCTTTATCACCCGATTCCTGATGGTCATTTCCCCGGGCTTCTAATCATGTCGGATCTGTCTCTCACGATTGCGCCTTCCCAGCCGCCGGCGGAAAGCCGCCATATTGCCATCCAGTTTGACGATGTCGCCATCAGCTTTGAGGGCAAACCGGTGCTGGACGGCATTTCGTTCCAGTTGCCGCGGGGAGAGAGCAAGATCCTGTTGGGGGCGGCCGGATCAGGGAAGAGCACCATCCTGAAACTGGTGCTGGGACTGATCCGCCCCGACCGGGGAAGAATCATCGTGCTCGGCCACGAAGTGACGGCCATGACCGAGGAGCAACTGTTCGACGTGCGCCGCGATATCGGCATGGTCTTCCAGGAAAGCGCGCTCTTCGATTCCCTGACGGTGCGGGAGAACGTTTCCTACCGGTTAAGCGAGGAACACGATATTTCCGAAGCGGAAATCGAACGCCGGGCCGCCGAAGCGCTCCGCTTTGTGGAGTTGGAGCACACGCTGGACATGATGCCGGCGGAACTTTCGGGAGGCATGCGCCGCCGCGTCGCCATCGCCCGCGCGATTGTAACCCAACCGGAAATCCTGCTCTACGACTCGCCCACCGGCGGGCTCGATCCCGTCACTTCCACGACTATTCTGGAACTGATCGTGAAACAGCGGGACGTCTATCGCAGCAGTTCCCTGATGGTGACCCACCGTTTGCAGGACGCCTTGTTGCTTGCCACCCACCGCTTCGATGCGAAATCTAATCAGATGAAGGCCATCGAGCCCGGCGCCAATGTCAACGTGCGCACGACCTTCATCTTACTGCGCGATGGCCAGGTGATCTTTGACGGCACGGCATACGATCTGGTGCACAGCGAGGATCCGTATATTCAGGAATATTTGAGCTGAAGGAATCGTTCCAAGGTCAGGGAGCAGGTCTCCTAGCTGGCAAGGGACGAGTCTTGTGTCGTCTCCTGCCAGCTTTGAACTTCATGAATCCCGAGAAACATCCCGGGAACCCGCTGGACGATCTCCCAGCCAAACTTTGAAATCTTGAAACTCTGAAACCTTGAAACTTTACTCCACTGGCTCTCCCGGGCGCGAGTAGTTGCAACCGGTTTCGGGGCAGGCGATGACCGGGCCTTCCTTACTGAACTTCTGCACCAGGTTCGGGTGGCCGCATTGCGGACACTTTTCGGCCATTAAGCGGTGGGCCGAAGTGAACTTGCATTTGGGATAATTCGAGCAGCCGTAAAAGGTTGTGCCGCGTTTGCGCGCCTTCTTTTCGACCAGATCGCCTTCCTTGCAGTCCGGGCACTTGACCCCGATGAAGTTCTGCTTCACGTATTTGCAATCGGGATAGCCGGAGCAGGATGTGAACTCGCCGTAGCGGCCGTGCCGCAACACGAGGTTGCGATCGCACTGCGGGCACTTCTCTTCCAAAGGAACGTCGGGCACCTTCTTCTGCTGGTCGAGGCGGCGCGTGGTCTTGCAGTCGGGATATCCGGTGCAGGCCATGAACTGGCCAAAGCGTCCGCGCTTGAGTACCATGGTGCGGCCGCAATTCTCGCAATACTCTTCCTGGGTGGTCTCCTGCATGTCGGCCGAATCCAGGTCGGGCAGGTCGATGGGATTCTCCTTGGTAAAGGTGCAGGAGTTGGGGTCATCCTTTTCGTAGGCGCTGCAGGCGAAGAACGAACCGTGCTTGCCCCACTTGATCACCAGCGGCGAGCCGCACCGTTCGCACTTCTCGTCGGTGGGCTTTTCCATTCGCTTGATGTTCTCCATGTGCTTTTCGGCGTAATGGAGGTCTTTCTCGAACTTGGCGTAAAACTCCGCCAGGGCATCCGTCCACTTCTGCGTGCCTTCTTCGATCTGATCTAGTTCTTCTTCCAGGTGGGCGGTGTACTGCGGGTCGAAGATGTCCTTGAAATTCTCGACCAGCAAGTCGGTCACCACCAGGCCAATTTCCGTAGGCGCAAACTTGCCGCCGATCTTGGTTACGTACTGGCGTTCCTGGATGGTGGTGAGAATGGCGGCATAGGTGGATGGCCGGCCGATGCCGCGCTCTTCCAGTTCCTTCACCAGGGAAGCTTCGTTGTAGCGGGGCGGCGGCTCGGTGAAATGCTGCTCGGGATCCAGAGATTTCAAGCTTAGCTTCTGCCCGGCTTCCAGCATGGGCAGCTTATGCTTGAGCGCCTCGTCTTCCTCGTCCTTGTTGTCCTTGGCCTCTTCATAGATTTTCAGGAAGCCGTCGAACTTCAAAATCGATCCGGTTACGCGGAAGCGGAAGGGCAGAGAGCCGTCCTGGGGAGCGGCGTTGATATCCACGGTGGTCTGATCGAAGACGGCCGGCGTCATCTGCGAAGCCACAAAGCGCTGCCAGATCAGCTTGTACACTTTATATTCGTCCTCCTTCAGGTACTCCTTGATGGCGTCCGGATGACGGGCGGCGGAGCTGGGGCGAATGGCTTCGTGCGCCGCCTGGGCGGCCTTCTTTTCCTTGTAAACGTTCGGGGATTCGGGCAAATACGCGGCGCCGAAAGTGGTCCCGATCATCTCCCGGACTTCCTGCAGCGCCTCATCGGCCACGCGCACCGAATCGGTACGCATGTAGGTGATGAGGCCGACCGATCCTTCCTCTCCGAGTTCTACGCCTTCATACAGGCGCTGCGCGATCATCATGGTGCGCTTGACGCTGAAGCGCAGCTTGCGCGAGGCGTCCTGTTGCAGTTTGCTCGTGGTGAACGGCGGGGCCGCATTGCGGCGGCGCTCCCGCTTGTCGACGGAAGAAACGCTCCACCCGGCATTTTCCAGCGCCTGGCGGATCTGTTCGGCTTGTTCCCCGTTGGCTACTTCGAGCTTGTCTTCCCCGCGCCCCACCAGGCGGGCATCGAAGGAGGGAGGCATGGCGGCGCCCAGATGAGCGTCAATCGTCCAATATTCCTGCTTCTGGAAGGCCTTGACTTCGCGTTCGCGTTCGACGATGAAGCGCAGGGCGACGGTTTGCACGCGCCCGGCCGAGAGTCCGCGGCGGACTTTGTCCCACAAAAGAGGGGAAACCTGATATCCCACCAACCGGTCCAGCACACGCCGGGCCTGCTGCGCGGACACGAGATTTTCGTCGATGTCCCGGGGGTGCTTGAACGCCTCTTCCACCGCGCGCTTGGTGATTTCGTTGAAGGTGACCCGGCGAATCACTACGCCGGCGCCTTTGCGCTTTTTGCCGTCGCTAAGTTCTCCGGCTAAATGCCAGGCAATGGCTTCGCCTTCGCGGTCCGGATCAGGCGCCAAATAGATGGCGTCGGTGTCCTTGGCCAATTTCTTCAGCCTGGCCAGAACCTTTTCCTTGCCTGGAATGACCGTGTATTCGGTATCGAAGTTGTTTTCGAGGTCCACCCCCAGGCTGCTTTTGGGCAGGTCCTTTACGTGTCCCAGGGACGCTTCCACCTCAAAGCCCTTGCCAAGATATTTCTGGATGGTCTTGGCCTTGGCCGGCGACTCTACAATTACTAGACCTTTTGACAAAACTCTTCCTCTTCTTTTGGTCGCTTTCGAATTGAAACTAGCACGAATTGGATGAAAGACGCAAAAAGGCTGACAGTTAACAGTTTACAGTTTGCAGCCAAAAGTTCTGCAATACACTTGACCTCCCATATGATCTATCTGCTGCGAATGCAATAAAAACTGTCAGTTGATAGCGAATCGTTTGCAGTTCCTGCCCGGCGGGCGAAAAGGAATTGGCGTCTCTCCTCTTGCTGCAAACTGTGAACTGCAAACTGCAACTTGTCCTGTCAAAACGCTTTTACATAGTTTTTCCCCGGCAGCTGCCGGATTCTTCCCGCCAGTTCGAGTTCGAACAGGGCGGCAAAAATCTCCGACGAGGAGATCTCCGATTCCAGCTGTTCGACGAGCTCGTCGATGTGCGTCGCCTCATCGGCCTTCAATAAAGATAAAATCCGCTTTTCGTGCGGCGGCAAGCCGGTGTTGTCGAATAGCGATGGCGGCTTGGCCGCAGC
>CAZUCM010000304.1:0-341 GCA_964619235.1 uncultured Terriglobales bacterium | reverse complement strand
TCGCCGTCAGTTTGGCGCCCTGCTTGATCAGAGTATTGGGTGTCCACGAGCCCCGGTTGGTGACGTTGCCCGGTACGGCGAAAATGTCCCGGTTCTGCTCCAATGCGCAACGCGAAGTAATGCGCGTTCCGCTGTATTCGCCCGCCTCGATCACTAAAACGCCGAGCGAGAGTCCGCTGATGATGCGGTTGCGAATCGGAAAATTCTGCGGCGCGGCAAAACTCCCAACCGGGAATTCGCTGACCAATGCTCCATCCTGGGCCAGAATCTGATCGGCTAGCTTCTGGTTCTCGCGCGGATAAATCACGTCAACCCCTGTGCCAAAAACAGCAATCGTATGC
>CAZUCM010000303.1:0-4566 GCA_964619235.1 uncultured Terriglobales bacterium | reverse complement strand
CGACGGATTTATGGGCAATGTCGCGCTCAAGGTATCCGAGGGCCTGGTGTTGACCATGGTCTCGATGCTGCGCGAATCCTTAAAGGTCACCATTACCCGAAAACTGGGCGCGCTGCTGTCGCGCCGCGCCTTCGAAGATTTCAAGCGGCGGTTGGATTACTCGGAATATGGCGGCGCACCGTTATTGGGCGTCAAAGGCGTGTGCATCATCGGCCACGGCTCGTCGAACGCCAAAGCCATCAAGAACGCGATTCGCGTGGCCGCCGAGACCGCCCGGGGCGGAATCAACGCCATCATTGAACAGGAAGTGGCGGGAATCCAAACGCTATAAACCTGGAGCCAATCATGCCCACTAGCGACGCAATTGCATTTCTCTTTCCTGGTCAAGGTTCCCAATTTGCCGGTATGGGCCGGGAGCTGGCGGACGCCTATCCGGCAGCCCGGCAGACCTTCGAGGAAGCGGATGCCGCTCTGGGTTTTCCTCTGTCGCAACTCTGTTTTTCGGGACCCGCAGAGCAGCTCAAGCTGACGGAGAACACGCAACCGGCGATTCTGACGGTTTCCGTGGCGGCCTTGCGCGTGCTTCGCGAAAAGGGCTACCGCTGCCGGTATGCCGCCGGCCACAGCCTGGGTGAATATTCGGCGCACGTGGCGGCGGGAACCCTGTCCTTTGCGGACGCCGTACGCACGGTGCGCAACCGCGGACGTTATATGCAGGAAGCGGTGCCGGCCGGGCAGGGGGCGATGGCGGCCATCCTCAATCTGGCGCCCGAGATCGTGGCTGACATATGCAAGGAAGTGGCGGCGGGCGAAGTGGTGCAGCCGGCCAATATCAACTCGGCAGAGCAGATTGTGATCAGCGGCCATCAGGGCGCCGTAGAACGCGCGGCCGGACTGGCCAAGCAACGTGGCGCGAAGCGGGCGATCCTGTTGCCGGTAAGCGCCCCATTCCATTGTCCGCTGATGCAGCCCGCTCAGGACCGTCTGGCAGCCGACCTGAGGGCGCTAGCCTTCCACGATCCTGAATTCCCGATCCTTAAGAATATTGACGCCGAACCGGTCACCACCGCCGAAGCAGCCCGCGAGGCATTGATCTTGCAGGTCACCGGCGCGGTTCAGTGGGAACGCTCCATGCGCACGTTGATCGCCGCCGGCATCCAGTATTTTGTCGAAATCGGCCCCGGAGAGGTACTCAGCGGCCTGATGCGACGCCTGGACCGCACACGTACGGCGTGCAGCGTCCAGGACGAAGCCTCGCTGCAAAAACTCAGCGCCCTGTTCGAGATGGCTACCGCGGCAACCACGTAAGAAGAAACTAGCCCTTTTTCATCCAGCTCCAGACGGGAACGCCCTGCTTGTCGCGGACCACAAATTCATTGCCGTTCTGAGTAATTTCGCGTGCCAGCACCAGCGCGTTGCCGTCCTTGTTCACCTTGGCCCCGATAATCTTCAACTCTTCGCCTTTGGCGAAAGTGATGTCCATGTCTTTCAAGAAGCCGACCGGGGCGATTAGAACTTCGATAATGCCGTCACTGGTCTTCAAAAGGACATGCACGCCGGCTTCCCCGGCAAAACTGTTGGGCACTTCCTTTACGTCATCCACCACGCCTTTCAGCGTGGTTTCGGAGGCGGGATCATACTTGGGGCCGGTGGATTTCTGCGCAACCGCAACCAAGGTCAAAAGCAACAGCCAAAGAAGAATCAGCGCCCTGTACTTCATGGCTCCTCCTTCAACGCCTCCCGAAACACACTTCGTCCGCAAGAGGCGCACTGGTTTACTCATATGCTTCAGCATTAACGCGCGATTCGAAACCCGTAGCAGTGAGCAAAATCACATTCGTGGGTGACGAGTTTGGTGCCGGGCTAAGCCGACTCGCGCAGAGCCGCCTCTTGCGCAAGCTTCATCTGGCGGCGCAGCTCCTCGACATGCTCGCCCTCGAAATCGGCTAACTCGGCATAGAACCGACCGAATTCGGGCTCGTCGGCAAGTTCCGCCAGATGCTGGTAAAAGCGCATGGCGCCTTCCTCGGCGGCCAAGGCGACCGCCAATCCCTCTGCCCGCGGAGCCGGGGAAACGCCGGAGCGTACGATGGCGAAAATGTTTCCGTCCGGCAACTGCGGCAGTTCGACCGTATCCGGAACCTCGTCGGCGGTGATGGCGCAAGGCGATTTGCCAAAACGGCGAATGTAACGCCGCTCCAACTGGTCTCCGTGATTCACTTCCTCCGCCGCCATTTCGGCGAAGACCTCCGCAATCTCCCGGGAATCGGCGTCGGGAAAGGCGCCGAACAGCTCGGCGAACTGGCGGTAGATCCGGGCGTTCCGCTCTTCGACAAAAATGGCGATGCGCAACGCTTCCTGCGTACTCAACGATGTGAAGTATCGTTTCATAGTTTCACGGCACTACCCGGAATCGTATTATAAATCGCCAGATTATCAATCAGCCGGGTTTCTCCCAGAAACGCCGCAGCCACAGCCAACGCTCCCGGGGAAGCGGCTTTCAGCGGATCGAGGGTTTCCGGGTCAACCAGTTCGAAATAGTCCAGGCGCGCCAGCCGTTCCTCTTGAATCAGCCTGCGGCCGGCATCGGCGAGCAGTGCGGCGCAGCGCTCCCCCTGCGCGAAAAGATCCTGCACGCGCACCAGCGCGCGATGCAGCACCGCCGCCGCCACCCGATGCGGCGGGTCGAGATAGGCGTTTCGCGAACTCATGGCCAACCCGTCGGCTTCCCTCAGGATCGGGCATACCACCATTTGCACCGGCATATTCAAGTCGCGCACCATGCGGCGGAGGATCACCACCTGCTGCGCGTCTTTTTGCCCGAAGAATGCCGCCTCCGGCCCCATGATATTGAACAGCTTATTGACCACCGTGGTCACGCCGCGGAAATGTCCGGGACGGGTTTTGCCTTCCAGCCTTTCCGAGAGTCCAGTCACTTCAACCAAGGTGGCGGACTGGCTGTCCTTCGAACCGGTAGAGGGATACATCTCCTCCGGTGAGGGCGCGAACACCAGACTGACGCCTTCGGTTTCCAACAGCCGGCAATCGCGCTCCAGGTCGCGTGGATAGCGTTGCAGATCTTCCCGCGGGCCAAACTGCAAAGGATTTACGAAAATACTGACGGCCACCACGTCGCATTGCAGGCGAGCCGCGCGCACCAGGGAGAGATGGCCTTCGTGCAAAGCGCCCATCGTCGGCACCAATCCCAGACGCTTGCCTTGACTCTTCGTTTGCCGGCAGGTGGACTGCGCTTCATCAATCGTTTTGAGAATTCTCATGCTCAATGATCGTTTCAGGTTGCGGAATTCCCGCACTCGATGTGCACACGCAGGCGGCCAACGGGAAACGAGAAACGTAAAACGAGAAACCTGGAACGTGAAACGGCTTTTACCGCCGGTGCTTCAACTCCAGCACCTGCTTGCGTTCGCGGATCGCATCCAGGTCCGCCGCGGTTTCCCGGTTCAAGTGATACGACTCGCCGTCGTTGGGATACGCTCCCGCTTCCACGTCCTGCTTATAGCTCTGGACGGCCTGACGAATGATATCGCCCACATTGGCATACTGGCGTACGAACTTGGCCTGCGGAGTGAAGCTCATTCCGAGCAGATCGTGGTAGACAAGCACTTGTCCGTCGCATTCCGGGCCCGCGCCAATGCCGATGGTCGGCACGCTGACTTCGGCGGTGATCAGGGCGGCAACCTCGCGCGGAATTCCTTCCAGCACTATGGCGAAAACGCCGGCGCTCTCCAGTGCGGTTGCGTCTTTCATCAGTTGCTCGGCCGCTGCCAGGGTCTTTCCCTGCACCTTGTAGCCGCCCATCATGTGCACGGATTGCGGCATGAGTCCGATGTGTCCCATGACCGGAATCTCGGCATCCACCACTTTGCGGATCATCTCATAACGCTTGGCGCCGCCCTCGATTTTCACCGCTTCCGCTCCGGCTTCCTTGACGAAGCGGGAGGCGTTCATCAGCGCTTCCTTACAGGTGATGTGGTAGGAAGAATACGGCATGTCCGCCACCAGCAGGGCCCGCCGCACGCCCCTGCGCACCGCCCGGGCATGGTGCAACATTTCTTCCATGGTCACCGGCAAGGTGTTGTCGTAACCAAGCACCACTTGCGCCAGGGAATCGCCCACCAGGATGATATCGATGCCCGCCTCGTCCACCAGGCGCGCGCTGGAAAAGTCGTAGGCCGTCAGGCTGCTGATCGGTTGGCGGTTGGATTTTTTTTCGAGAAGAGTCGCGACCGTCACCTTACGGTCGCCGTTCGAAATGACTACGCTCACTGCTGACCTCCAGTGCCCTTCCGCCACTCGCGGATGGAGCCTGTACGCGTTCTATGTTACCGGTTTGGATGCCGAAATGGCCAGAAAAGAAGCGTTCCAGGTTTTTCGTTCCAGGTTCCGCGTTACAGAACGCAGGCAAAAGACGCTGAGGAACCCCGGAAAATCAGCCCTCGGTCGTGAAACGTGGAACGTGTATCACCTGCCCGCTTCCCCGTTGCCGGTCGACAGCGGGAGGAAGTATTGGGTGCCGCGAATCGGCTCGGCCAGCCGTTGCAAAAG
>CAZUCM010000302.1:3467-4580 GCA_964619235.1 uncultured Terriglobales bacterium | reverse complement strand
GATAAATATCTCGGTGGTCAAACTCGACGGAGGTAAGAATCAATGCATCCGGAAAGTAATGCAGGAACTTGGGTCCCTTGTCGAAGAAGGCGGTATCGTACTCATCGGCTTCCACGATGAATTGCGGTCCGCCGCCCAGACGAAAGCTGCTGCCGAAATTCTCCGCAATTCCGCCCACGAGAAACGACGGATCGCGCCCGCAGGCCTGAAAAATCCAGCTCAGCATCGAGGTTGTGGTGGTCTTGCCATGCGTTCCGGCCACGGCAATGGGCTCCCGGCCGGTGAGAAACTCCTCGTACAACACCTGCGGCAACGAGCGGAAAGGGATACGTTGATCCAGCACCTCTTCCAGTTCGGGATTGCCCCGGGAGATGGCGTTGCCGACAATGACCAGATCGGGACGCGGATCCAGATTGATGGGGCCGAACGGCTGGCCCACGGGAATGCCCAATTGCGCCAGAAAATCGGACATAGGCGGATACGCCGCCATATCGGAGCCGCTGACGCGATGTCCCTGCTGTTTCAACATACCGGCCAGCGAAGCCATGGCCGTTCCACAGATGCCAATTAAATGGATGTGCCCTTTATTCATCAATCGACCGTAACGGCCGCCTCCAGCATATTCAGCACAGCAGAATCCTTTTCCACCGCAAGTTCAACCTGCACCCCCAGCGGCAGTGTCACGTTGCCGCGCTCCACGTGGCCGGAAGCAATTCCGTAACCGGCGGGAACGCCAAGGTTTTCCACCGCGCGGCGCAGCACATCGAGGAGCGTATAGCTGCTGCCCGCAGGCGGAGCGCAGTTGCGCATTTCCCCGAATACAATCCCGCGCACTGCATCCAGTTTACCCGCCAGTTTGAGTTGCATAAGCATGCGATCAATCTGGAAGGGCTTGGCGGCAACATCTTCGACCAGCAGGATGGTACCGGCCGTATCGATCTCATATGGCGTACCCAACGAGGCGGCCAGCATAGAAAGGCAGCCGCCGTACAACCTTCCTTCGGCCCGCCCCGGCGTCAGCGGCGACAGGAGCGGCGCCGGAGCCGTTTGTCCGCACATCTGCGCCTGCCATGATGCAACGTCAACCCCATCGGCGGAGGCAAAGTCCTTGGC
>CAZUCM010000302.1:0-3457 GCA_964619235.1 uncultured Terriglobales bacterium | reverse complement strand
GGCCGCCATTGGTGCGTGAAAGGTGACCAGCCCGGTGGCGTCATGAATCCAGGTCAGCAGCGATGTCACGTCGCTATAGCCGGCAAAAATCTTGGGATGACGGCGAATGATTTCCAGGTCGATGTGTGGCAGCAGGTAATTACAGCCATAGCCGCCGCGGGCACAGACAATCGCCCGCACGTCCTGGCGGAGAAACATGGCATCGAATTCGCGGGCGCGGCGCGCGGCGCTCCCCGCAAAATATAACTCCCGCTCGAAAATCGATTCGTCGTATACCGGCCTATATCCCAACGCCCGCAGCGCCTCGCAGCCCCGCAAAAGATCGTCGCGTTCAATGGGGCTAGCCGGCGCAATAATACCCACGCAGTCGCCCGGACGAAGCGCGGCTGGTTTCATGATCGAATTTAGCTTGATGCGCGACATATGAGTGCAGGGCCTGCGTGCCTTTCGACCTTTATCCGAAGAACTCTCCCTGGCAAATCATATGCGCGGAACCGGTGAGGAATACCTCCCGCTCCCAGCGCACCAACTGTGTTCCTCCTGCGGTATGGATTTCGACCGGTGAAACCGCCAGCCCGGAAGAAATCGCGGCCACTGCCGCGGCGCAGGAGCCCGTGCCGGAAGACTGCGTTTCGCCGGCGCCGCGTTCAAAAAACAAGGCGGAGAGGAAATGATTATTCTCCACCCGGACGTATTCGACGTTGACCCCGTGCTTAAAGCCGGGATGGCGTCCGATTTCCGCCGCTTGTGCCTGCCAATCCTGCGGAAACTCATTTACCAGAATCACGAAATGGGGATTCCCCATGGAGACAGGAATGCCGGCAGAAACGCCAAAGCTCAATGGAATCGAGAAGGGCTCGCCCACTTGCGGCGCTCCCATGTCCGCTTCAAAATCGTAACGATTGCCCGCCCGCGCCTTGAGCGTGCATGCCTTTACCCCGGCATCGGTGCGAATGGTGATACGCTCCTTGCCCAGGCGGGAGGCCAGATGGGTGGCGACGCAACGCGTGCCATTGCCGGAAATTTCCGCCGGGGAACCATCGGCGTTGATCAGGCGAATGCGCACGTCCGTCTCCAGATCGGCGGAGAGCCATTCGACTCCGTCGGCGCCAATCCCCTCGTGGCGATCGCACATGCGCCGCGTCAAATCGGCAAGATTGCTGCCCGCCGGGACCGTATCCGCTTCCACCAGCAAAAAATCGTTGCCACACGCGCTTGCTTTGAAGAATGGGATCAATGGAATGCTTCCTTATTCGTGCTCGGTTGTGCCGAGGCTTTGAACCCGGCTGAATACGGACGTCTGGTGAAAGCGCCGGAGCAATACTTCGTGCTCCTTGAGGGGGGCATCCACGGTGAATTGCACCCGTGCCAGATGGTCCGGGTGGGAGACCTGTACCGTCTGCATCGTATGCCGCTCCTCCGCAAGGATTCCGTTCACCGCGTTCATCACTTCCTCGAGGTTGGCCCCCACCACCTCGTACATTTGGATCATCGGTTTCAGGCTGAAACGAGTTTCCAGCAGGCCCAGAATCGTCAGAGCCACCAAAACCAGAAGGGTCGCAAAAATGGCCGCCAGATAGAGACCGCCGCCCGTCGCCATTCCGATACTGGCGACAACGAACAAAGTGGCGGCCGTGGTCAAACCGGAAACCGATCCGCGCGAATGCAAAATCGAACCGGCGCCGATAAAGCCTATGCCCGGAATGATCTGCGCCGCGACTCGGGTGTGATCTCCACCCATCTCTCCCGCCAGCTCCCACGAAAGGATGGTAAAAAATGCCGCTCCTATGCAGATAAACATCTGCGTGCGCAGCCCTGCCGGCTTATGACGATATTCCCGTTCCAAACCGATCACCCCGCCAAGAATGGCCGCCAACACCAGCCGCCCCGCGGTGTGCGACATCAGCATGGACCATTGTTGAGGTTGCGTAAGCACATCCATCACGGTTTTCATCGTTGGCGCGGATTTTATCAGGAACCACTCGGTAAATGGTAGTGAAACACGAGAAGGCTTCTCTCGTTCCACGTTTCACGTTCCACGCCGGAACCTCGCCCCTGAGAACGTGGGCTTGCAAACGGCAGACTCTTGAGCTGCCAAAATGAGCGTTGGTCGCCCCCGTTTTCAGGGAACAGCTTATCTCGTCAGCGGTGCGCGTTTTGTTGTGGAACGAGAAACGCGGAAGGGCCGTCACCGTCTGCGATAGATCAGCGCCCTTGGCTGATTGGGCGCGCTGAGAATGACCAGCAGCTTCAGCTCGTCGGCGTGTAGCTGCACCGCACGCCATACGGGATCATCGGGAGTTTCAAAGGCCACGACGTAATCCGCCGATTGCGCGGGCGCGGCCAGAGCGGCGCGCCACAGCTTATTGTTGGTTTCATTAATGGTGCGCCGCAAGGGAAACCCGGCAAACTCCAATGCCGCCGCATGGCTGGCGGTATACATCAAAACGCTCACTCCCGGAGGAAGGTTTTGCAGCTGAATCCCCAGTTGGTGATCGAACAACACACGTCCGGTGGAGTTGATTTGCGCCTCCCGCAGACAAACCGGGATGGCTCGCCAGACAACGGCATAGCTGCCCGCCAACAGGCCGAGAAAGGCCAGCACCACCGCGGCCAACCCACGACAACGCCAGGGCGATCGGCAAGGCTGCCTGGCTGGAACCTCGACGGCAGGAGTCATTCCCTCGCCTTCGCTCCCGCCAGATTCGGGCGGTTTGCCTCCCTTGCAAACGGCCATAGGACCCAACCCGGCGGGACTCGCCGTCTCCTCCGTATCCGAGGTGAGCGCCCGCACCAGAAAGTACATGGCAAGACTGACGAATACCGCAAACGCCGGCAACATCTGCAGGCCATAACGAACGTTGTAATGCGAGAACGGCCACCACGCGGGGACGAAGATCGGCACCGCGCCCCAGGCAATGCTCAGGGTATAGAACGGCAGCGGCAGCCACAGCAGCAATAAAGGCCAGAGCCCGCGCGCACAGAGCAACAACAGAGCCGTGCCCAGCAATGCCAGCGGCAGCCAGGCGTTCTGCAGACGCCATCGCGAAGCCGGCATATCCCTGGTTTCCGGCTGGGAAATTCCGCCGGCCATATTCAGTCTGGCGGATTTCAAAAAATAGGTGGCCGCGGTCCGGGGAGAATGCCAGCCCGGATAGTGCCATCCTCCGGGCCGTTGCGCTTTCGCCTCAATCGCGCGTGCCGAATACGGGCCGTTGGCGAACTCCAGCGGGTTGCCCCAGTTGTAAGCGTTGTAGGTAAACCACAGAACCGGCGAAAAGGCCAGAATCAAAAGAAACCGGGTGAAGGCCGGACGCAATGGAGATCGCCAGAGGGCGATGCGTCCCTCCGTCCAACTCCAGAGCACGACAAAGGCAGCCAGGGCGAACGCCGCCGCCGCAAACCAACCATCGTAACGAGTAAGCATGGCGGCGGCCAGCACCCATCCACACCGCCG
>CAZUCM010000301.1:0-4593 GCA_964619235.1 uncultured Terriglobales bacterium | reverse complement strand
GACCGCCGAGCCGTACCACGGATGGCGGCGTTGGGTGCTGGAGCCGATGAATTGGTTTCATCAGATTAAGCTGGCGCCGGCGGCCGCAGCGCTGCTGCTGATGATCGGTTTTGGCGCCGGGGCCGGCGCCACCTATCGCATGGTTGGCAGAACCACCGTGGCGCCGATTTCCGTAGCCGGCAACCTGCCAATGGTTCCGGTGACCTCCGATGCCTCGATTGTGGGCATTCGCGGCATTTCCGCGCAACCCGGCAGCAATCAGGTGGACATCAAGTACGACACGATCGTGCCGCAGACGGCAAGCGGAAACCTGGACAGCCCGCGCATTCAGCAGTTGCTGTTGTTTGGCGCGCGCAACAACGCCAACAGCGGGGTGCGGGTCGATTCCGTGGACCTGCTGGCCCACATGCCGGACGACGACCGCATTCGCCGCGTGCTGATGTACGCGTTACATAACGATGCCAACCCGGGAGTGCGCCTGAAGGCCCTGGATGCGCTGGGTCCTTATGTGCGCGGCGATATTCGGGTGCGCGATGCCGTGCTGGATGCTTTGCGAGCCGACCATAATCCGGGCGTGCGCACACAGGCGATTGAGTTGCTCAAGGCGGTCCGGGCGGATGCCAGCGTGCGGCAGGTGCTGGAAAACCTGGCCAGCCAGGACCGGGAAGTCTGGATTCGGAATCTGTCGCGATCGATTCTGGCTTCCACGCCGCAGATCGACTGATATGGACGGGATGCGGGGCCTTACGGGAGAGAGAGAAACGCAAGTGGAAGAGGAACAAATCCGGCTGGTGAATTCCCCGGCTTACGGTCTGCGATGCGCGACGGCAGCGGCAATGTTTACGCTGGTGCTGGCGATTTCGGCGATGGCGCAGCAGCCGCGGATGTACCGGGAAGGCGGCGTGTGGGTCGAGGAAAGCGGCGGATCACTCCCACCGGCCGCGAACCTGACGGTGCGGATGGACATTGGAAATGTGATCGTGCAGGGCGGGAACGATCCGCAGATCAGCTACACCTTGAAGAAGCGTGTACGAGCCGACTCGCGAGCCGAGGCACAAAAGCGTTTCGAGCAGTTTCGTTTTTCCGCCGGTAAGCAGGGAGCGACGGACGCCCTCACGGGAGGGGTGAACGGCTCTCCCCAGTCTCTCAACGAAGATCTGCTGGTGCAGGTTCCGCGGGGAATGCATTTGGTGAATGTTGCGGTGGTGCATGGCGGAAATGAATCGGTGAGTGGTCTGGATGGGCGGGCGCAACTCTGGACCTCGGCCGGCAATGTGCGCGTGGATGATATTGGCGGTTCGGTGAAAGCGATCAGCGGCGCCGGGAACTTCGAAGCGGGCAGGATGGGCGGCGATCTGCTGGTAAATACCGGCGGCGGTTATGTGCATGTCAACTCGGTGCAGGGAAACCTGGTTGCCAGCACGGGCGGCGGCAATGTGAGCATAGGGTCGGCGGCGCATGCCATCTCGATCCGGACCGGCGGCGGCAGTATCGACGTGAAGCAGTGTGCCGGAAAGGTAAATGCCGTAACTGGCGGAGGTATCATCCGGCTGAGTTCCGCCGAGGGTCCGGTGACGGTCAACAGCGCTGCGGGTGCGCTGCAACTGTTTGGACTGACGCATGGCGCCAATGTCCAGACCGGCAGCGGCGGGATTGTCGCGGAGTTTCTGGGCGGCGATTTTGCCGCCTCGTCGCTGCAGACGCAGAACGGAGACATCATCGTTTATCTGGCAAGCGGAGTGAAGGCTTCGGTAGAGGCCGAGGTGGATATGGCCAACGGTCATCATGTGCGTTCGGAGTTTCCGGAGATTGTGGTGACCAGGCCCGGCGATCCTTCCAGCCAGCGGAGCCTCCGGGCCGGGGGGAAGTTGCAAGGTGGCGGACCATTGCTCAGCGTGCGGGCCATGAGCGGCGATATCGAGTTTCGACGGGCCCAACGATAGGGCAGGCGCGGAGAGATTGCGGTTGCGAAAGCAGTAGAATTTGAGCCAGAGCGGTAGAGAGAGGTAATTCATGCGTAGCCGGAGAGGCATGTGGGGATTGTGGATACTGCTGGCGGGGACGGTTGCGTTCGCGCAGGGCTATCCCCCGGGTTCGCCGCAATCCTATCCGACACGCAATCTCGGCGCATATCTGGGAGTGGACATTCAAACCGTGACTCCGGACCGCGCCGGCGTGCTGAAGCTGGCGGAGGTTCGAGGCGCGGAAATTACGATGGTCGATCAGGATGGACCGGCTGCCAAGTCGGGATTGAAGGAACACGACGTCATCCTGAGTTTCAGCAACCGCAAGTTCGAAAATGCCGATCAGTTGCGCAGCCTGATTCACGATACTCCTCCCGGCCAGTCGGTGACCCTGGGGATCAGCCGAAACGGCCAATCGATGTACGTAGGTGTCATGCTGGCCAACCGGCGGCAGATGCTGTCTCCGGCGCGGCCGGACCGGCAGATTCTTCAACCCAGAATGCAGGTTCCGGGAATGGAGATTCCGCAGATCAGCATGGCGCCGTTATGGAGCCGCAACGGTTTGATGGTGGAAGACTTGACTCCACAATTAAGCGAGTATTTTGGCGTTCCTCACGGCGAAGGCGTACTGGTGCGCTCGGTGGAAGCCGGCAGTCCGGCGGCGATGGCCGGATTCAAGGCGGGGGATGTCATCGTGAAAGTGAATAGCCAGCCGGTTTCGTGTGGGGCCGATTGGCATCGTGCTCTGCAGGTGGTTTCCACCGATACGGTCACCTTCAACATCATTCGCGACCGGCGCCCGCGGGCCCTCTCCATGAAGCTGCCTTGGCAACGGGGTTCGCTGCAAAAGGACATTCCGGATCTGGAGAATTTGTAGGCGAAGGCGCCCAGCCCCCCGTGCAGCACCCGTTCGATCAAACACTTATGCGGTAACCTTCCCCTTTTCCCCTGGTTGCGCCTTGCTTCCGCGGTCGTGCCCGAATGGAAGCTGAATTGCTAAAGTTCTGCCCAACTTAAGCCGAATTAACATCTTGAGCCCTAGTTTGCGGTGTTCTACGTCTTGTGCAGGCCGTAGACAGGGCGAGGCATATTGGAGGTCCGGGAGTGAGCCGTTCCGGAAGACCATGTCGAAAGCCCATATCCGTACGCCGGAAGGCCTGGTCACGCCCGAAAAGTTTCCTTCGCAAGTCGTGCAGAGTTATCGGAGGAGCTCGATGATAGAGCGTTTCGAGCAGTTCTCCATCCAGCGGAAGTTCACGTGGATACAGATAGCGAGCAGCGCCGCCGCCGCATTGCTGGCCGGCGGGGCTCTCTTCCTATACCGGCAGTGCTCGTACCTGCACGGTTCATCGCGGCATCTGGCGGCGATTCTACTGGCGACGGGCGTTATCGCGGCGATTTCCTGCCTGGCGTATGGGGTGGCGTTGCGTCTGCAGCGCCTGGTTTCGCAGCCTGTGCTGGAATTGGCCGCGAAGGCGCGCGAGATTGCCGCGGTCAAAGATTACTCCTTACGCGCGCAGAACCGCGCCCATGGCGAGATTGGCGTGCTGGTTGACGATTTCAACGCCATGATGGGGGCAATCGAACGGCGCGACCGGGAACGGCTCCATCTGATTTCCGCCATTGAAGAGTCCCTGGACAGCGTGGTCATCATGGACGGCGACCGTCGCGTTTCCTATGTGAATCCGGCGTTCGAGCGCATTTCCGGACATGCCGCGGAAAAAGTAATTGGAAACAGCCTCGGTCCCTACTGCGAGCTGGAGCCGGTGGAGATACGCCAGGAAGTCGATGACGCCCTGAGGCATGGGTGGCCGTGGCACGGGCTGGCGTCGTGCAGCTATGCCGAAGGCAGGATCCGGGAAGGCGAGATTACGCTGACCCCCCTGCTTGACGACCACAGGAAGGCCGGCAGCTTTGTGTTGCTGATTCGCGATATTACGGAATTGAAGCGCGCCAAGGAGGCTGCGGAGGCGGCCAGCCGCGCCAAGAGCGAGTTTCTGGCCAACATGAGTCATGAGATCCGGACGCCGTTGAACGGCATCGTCGGCATGACGGAACTGGCGCTGGAGACCGTATTGAGCGACGAACAACGCGAATATCTGACGACCGTACGTTCGTCGAGCGAAGCCCTGCTGACGGTGATTAACGATGTGCTGGATTTCTCCAAAATCGAAGCCGGCAAACTGGAGCTGGAGAGCGTGCCATTCGAACTGGATGAGCTGCTGGGAGAAGCCATGCGCACCATCGCCTACAGCGCCCATCAAAAGGGGCTGGAGCTGGTGTATGAAATTGCCTCGGATGTGCCCTGCTGGCTCGAAGGCGATCCCGGACGATTGCGCCAGGTCTTTCTGAATCTGCTGGGCAATGCCATTAAATTCACCGAGGCCGGAGAAATTACGGTTCAGGTAATGCTGGAAAACCGCGATGCCGGGAAGGCCGTGCTGCGGTGCTCGGTGCACGATACCGGCATCGGCATTCCCGCCGAGAAACAGAAGCTCATCTTCGGCGCCTTCGGACAGGTGGACAGCTCCACCACCCGCAAATACGGCGGCACCGGCCTGGGGTTGGCCATCAGTTCCCAAATGGTGCATCTGATGGGCGGCGGCATTTCGGTGGAAAGCGAAGTCGG
>CAZUCM010000300.1:0-4597 GCA_964619235.1 uncultured Terriglobales bacterium | reverse complement strand
CTTTCGCACGTGGCGGCGGATCCAGCGGTACACGCTGAGATCGACGAACGGAGTAAAGGACCAGATCAGCTCGCGATCGCCGGCCAGATTGCTGAGGAATCCCGCCACCAGCCCCGCGACAACGTCGAACGGCGCGTTCAGAAACTCGCCGTGCAGAAGTGACGGAATGGACATCAGGGCGCCGGCCAATCCCCCGGAAAAAGGGCCGGCAATCACCCCGATCAGCACCGACGCTTCAAACGACAGATCGGCCGCCAGAAAGTTGTGTACGCTGCCGCGCACCAGCACGCCCAATGCAAACGGAAAGCCTGCGAATAGGACAAAACGAAACTTCTGCGCCAGCGTGCGATTTTCTTGAAACAAGTGGTTCTTAAAAACTTTGGAGCGCACCAGCGCACTGGCCACCGCGGCGGCGACGCCGAGTTTGATCAGCAACGTGACGAGAATAAGGCGCTGGTCCATAGACTACGATCCAGTTGCACACCAAATCAGTACGGTTGAATGATTCCGCCGATGTTTGCCGGCTTCGCCGGCGGCGGAGTCTCCTTTACAGGAGCTTTCGCCGTGCCGTCCGTTGGTTCGCGATCCGTATCCTTCCGGCCCGGCAATTGGCTGGAACCCGGTTCGGTGTTGCTGCGTTGATCGATCGCCACCCGGTGGAGGCATTCGATCACTTGAGCCAGGTCCGATTGATTCATTGCGATCCGCCCTCCTCTCACAATTTGGCGCGCAGCAGACTGATGACATCGTCCGCGGTGATCACGCCGGTAAGGCGGCCTTCGTCGTCGATCACGGGCAGGGTGAGCAGATTGTATTTATCGAAAATCTCCGCCACTTCCTTCTCGTCAACCCCCACCTGCGCCGAAATCAGAGGATGAGTCATCAGTTCGGCCAGCGGAGTGCCGGGCGCAGCCAGAACCAGGTTGGGTAGCGGCACCGCTCCCACCAGGGTTTCGCCGGAGAGCAGGTAAAAGGTGCTGACGGTTTCGATTCCGCCTTCATGATTTCTCAGCAACTCGATGGCGTCTTCCACCCGGGCATCCCGCTCCAATGCCAGGTAGTCGGTGGTCATGCGGCCGGCCGCTGTATTCTCCCGGAACTCGAGCAACTCCTCGACGTCCTGCCGCTCCTCCGGTTCCATCTCCTCGAGAATCTCTTCGGAGTGTTCCGCCGGAAGATCGCCGAGCAAGTCGGCGGCGGCATCGGGATCCATCTCCTCCACGATATCGGCGGCCCTGTCGGAATCCAGGGAGCGAAGAATCGCCTTCTGCACCTTGGGCGTGACCTCCTCCAGGGCATCGGCGGCCACTTCCTCGTCCAGTGTTTCGAAGACCGCTTCGCGTTCCGCGGGGGTCAGTTCCTCGACAATGTCGGCAATATCGGCGGGGTGTAACTTCGCCAGGCGCTCGTGGGAAATCTTGAGTTTCACTCGCCGCGCCGGATCGGTTTCGATCAGATCGACAAACTCCCAGGGAATGGCCTTCTCAGGGATGCGGTTCAACATCGTTCGCAGCGCCTTGGCCGGCACCATCCCTTTCAGCAGACGCCGTGCCGCGCCGCGCGCGCCCACGTCCACCGCGCCCACTTTTAGGATGACGTGGTAGTTGGCATGGTCTTCGTACAAATCCACGTCGTTCACCCGCACCACCTTGCGGCCATGCACATCGATGATCTGTTGATCCAGCAGGTCGCGCCCCAGCAGCAGCAGGCCTTCGTGGCCGGCGTAAACGGCCCACTCCGATTGCGTGGTGGTGGCGTAGACTCCGCTGTCGGTGCGCTCGATGGCGGCACAGGGCAAAAGCCGGTCTCCCATCGCGGTACGCACGATCAGGGCCGACACCCTGACCGTGTCCTCCTGCGGACAGAGCGCCACTTCGCGCACACGTCCGGCCTTGACCCCGGCGGGTTCATAAACCGGAGCGCCCAGAAGTTCGGTAAGTGCGAATTGCGAAGTCATGCCTTTTTCGCCGCCACTGTAACACGCGGCGGAATTATCAGTTTACAGTTTACGGCTCCCGGTTTGCAGCCAATCGGCAGCTTAAATATAGGGGAACGCAAGCGCGGTGCCTGTCCGGCGGCGAACTGGGAGCCGTAAACCGTGAGCCATTTCGCCCGGCTTCGGCCTTCAGGTTTGACTTTGTTCCCGCGGAAGCTGCAAACTACCGCTACCTGACCTGGGGCTTCGCCTCGACGCAGGATGAACCACAGAGAGCGAGAGGCCCGCGAAGGGATGGTTGCGATTCGCACGATGACCGGAGACAGGGTCAGTTATACGCTCGGGTCGAATCTGGAGAGCGTGAACCAGGCGGAAACGGCGGCGGAGCAATTCGCATCCGCTTCCGGTTTTCATGGCGACGAGCTTCAGGAGATCGCGATGGCGGTGCGCGAAGCCGCCATCAACGCCGTGCTGCATGGCAATGCGTACGACCCCGCAAAGACCATCGGCATCACCTTCGAACGCAAGCCGGGCAGGCTCGAGATTACGGTACGCGATCAAGGAAGCGGTTTTAACGTAGACGGTGTTCCCGATCCGCTGGCTCCGGAGAATCTTTTGAAGCAGTCGGGCCGGGGAATATTTCTCATCCGCACTTATATGGATGAAGTCCGGTTTCGGAATCTTGACCCGGGCACGGAACTGGTTTTGATCAAACGTGTCCGCGGCGCCGCCGCCGGCACCAAGGAGAATGCAGAATGATGAAAGTTAGTTCGCGTCAGGTAAATGGCGTGACCATTGTGGACCTGAGCGGCCGCATTACGCTGGGCGAAGGCAGCTCGGTTTTGCGCGATACGGTCCGCGAACTGTTGCGCAAGGGACAGAAACAGATCCTGCTGAACATGGCCGAAGTCAGCTATATCGACAGCTCCGGCATTGGCGAACTGGTGAGCGCCTACACCAGTATCCGCAATCAGTCGGGCGATTTGAAGCTTCTCAGTCTTACGAAGAAGGTTCACGACCTGCTTCAGATCACGAAGCTTTATACCGTCTTCGACATCAAGGACGACGAGGCCGCCGCGGTTGCCGCCTTCGGCGCGTAGAACGCGGACGTTTTACCACAGAGGACACAGAGGAAAGCAAGGCCATCAGCCGCAGATCAACGCTGATGAACGCGGACGGACATAGTCTTTCTTGTTTGATCAGCGTTTATCGGCGTGAATCACCGGTCAAGGGTCTTCTGTCAGCTACCCTGTGCCTTCTGTGTTCTTTATGGCAAAAAAATCACGATCCGCTATTGCCGGAATTCCTTAATAGATGGCATGAGTGGGTCTTGATCACCAGCCACACTTCCCTGCCGGGCGCCAAGGCCAGCGCTTTTTCCGCGGCTGGGGTCAGATGAACTTCGAAGCTGACGCCGCAATCCACCTGCGCGATCACGGTAATATCCTTTTGCCGCAATCCGGTAAGGCGTCCCGGCAACACATTACGGGCACTGATTCCTTGCAGTGGCGCGGTGGCCAGCATGATGTCGCCCGCGCGTATTCCCACCCGAACCGGCATTCCCGGTTGCAGATGGGCCAGGGGAACTTCCAGCTCCACACTTTTACCTTCCCCGGCTTCGGCCAGCCGGCAGGTCATCGTGCCCTGCGCCTCATGCAGCGCGATGACTGTGGCGTCGAAGCGGTTCTCGATTCCGGCAAGCTCGGCAATGGCCTCCTGGCGTGGCTTCTCCAATACTTCATAGGGCGAGCCTTGCGCCAAGATCCGGCCGGATTGCAGTACCACGACCCGCTCACCCAGGGCGAAGACCTCCTCACGGCTGTGCGTAACGTACAAGACGGGAATGCAATGACTGTCGTTCCAGGCGAGTAAATCGTGCAGCAGGCGCGAGCGGGTGGGCGCGTCGAGCCCGGAAAGCGGCTCATCCAGCAACAGCACGCACGGATCGGTCACCAGCGCCCGCGCCAGTGCGACCCGTTGGCGTTCGCCGCCGGAAATATCGCCGGGCTTGCGCCGCCGCAGATGGGCAATGCGAAACGATTCCAGTATGCTCCGGCTTCTGGAGCGGCGTTCGGACGCAGCCAGATGGCCCAGTCCGTACTCCACGTTCGATTCCACGCTGAGATGCGGAAAAAGCGCCAGATCCTGAAACACATAACCGATGCCGCGGCGGTCCACCGCCAGATTCACCCGCTGCGCGGAATCGAATAACACGCGCTCGCCGGCGGCAATTCTACCCGCCTCCGGCAACGCCAACCCGGCAACGCAATTCAGCAGCGTGGTTTTGCCTGACCCGGATGGCCCGAACAGAATCGTAATTCCGGGCGGCGCCATGAAATCGACGTCGAGGGCGAAGGAGTTTGCCCGCAGCCCCCGCACGCTCACCGACAAGGTATGCGCCGGACTTGGCGAAATTACCGCATTGGCAGAAGGTTCCGGCATAGGTTTATTTGAAGGGCCACACCGTCCAGGCTCTGCGGTTCAGCGCATAGATCAACGACAAGATGACAAATGAGATCCCCAGCAACAACAGCGCAGAGCGGTTCGCTGAACCATACTCCCCGGCCTGTACCAGATCGTAGATGTTGATGGAGACGGTCTGCGTGGCGCCCGGGATGTTGCCGCCGATCATCAGGACCACTCCAAACTCGCCCAGCGTAT
>CAZUCM010000299.1:0-4603 GCA_964619235.1 uncultured Terriglobales bacterium | reverse complement strand
GAGGGTGAAGGTGGGGCTGGTAACTTCTTCGGCGGGCGCGGCGGCAAAGGCCTCGGCGATCCCTTTTACCAGCGTGGTCTTGCCCGCGCCCAGGGAGCCGCGCAAGAGCACCAGTTTGGGCGGCAGCAGTGCGGCATCGGCCAGGCTGCGGCCAAAGTCGATGGTTTCTTCCGGGCTATGTGTAACCACTTCGCGCATGCCGACCACGCAATTCGAGAATTGGAATTTCAAATTCGTGATTTGTGATTGCAAAGCGGGCCGTGCCGAAGGCATGGGTCAAATCACAAATCACGAATCCGGCGGGCTTAGAAGCCCATGATGTTATAGCCGCAATCCACGTAAATCGTATCGCCGGTAATGCCGCTGCTCAGATCAGAGGCCAGGAACAGGCCTGCTCCGGCGACTTCGTCCACTTCCACGTTACGGGCCAGCGGCGCCTTTTCCGCGTGCGCGCTCAGCATGTCGCCCAGGCCGGAAATGCCGCGTGCCGACAACGTCTTGATGGGGCCGGCAGAGATGGCATTCACCCGTACGTTCAATTTGCCCATGTCGTAGGCAAGATAGCGTACGGTGGCTTCTAGCGCCGCTTTGGCCACGCCCATGATGTTGTAATGCGGCACCACTTTTTCGGCGCCGTAATAACTCATGGTCATGATGCTGCCGCCATCGGTCATCAGCGGGGCGGCGGCGCGCGCCAGCGCAATCAGCGAATAAACGCTGACGTCGTGGGCGATGCGAAAACCTTCCCGCGAAGTATTGAGAAATTCTCCGCGCAATTCCTCGGCGGGAGCAAATGCGATGCTATGCACCAGCACGTGCAATGTGCCATATTGCTTGCGCAGGGCGGCAAACAGCGCCGCCACTTCGTGGTCCAGCGTAACGTCGCACTGGAACGCTTTCGCCCCGGGCAGGGAAGCAATCAGCTCCTCCGATTCCTGGCGCAAACGCTCGTTTTGATATGTGATCACCAGCTTCGCGCCCGCCGCATGCAGGCGCTGGGTGATTCCCCAGGCTATGCTGCGCTTATTGGCGACCCCGAATACAACCGCGGTTTTACCTTCCAGACTTACCATCGTTTCATTCCCACATCTACTCCTGTTGATTAAGAATATCAATTTAGGCGGATATCGTGCTGAGATTCTTGTCTGGCCGCGATTGCCTTTGTCTCCCGTGGCAATTCCCCGGGCGCAGAGCGCTATTGCAGGGATTCACCCCGGCTGGAGTAAGATAGGCATCGAATCCAGTGGCGGGCGGGTTGATCCGCAAGGCGCCGGGGATTTTCGTGAGAGCATTTGCGCCGGGCCGTGCCAGCTGTTTTGTGGGACTGCCGGGAGGACTGGTGAAAGAGAATCGAGCATCGGCGGAACGACAGCATCGCCGCGGAAGATTTTCGCAGTCCAGAAAGATTGCCTGCCGGCTGGTGTGCGCGGGTCTGGTGGCCACCGCCGGATATGCCGCTCAGGCACAAAAAGCGGCTGTCCTCACCGGCAGCGAACCGGCTTACGAAAGCGGCAAGATTGTGCGCTTTACTCCCGTTACCTCCCGCTTCGGCAAGAACCTGGTTGTCGGAGATTTGCGATTGGGACGGGTGTTGGCCGACCAGAGGCCAAACGACCGGCGGCCCAACGTCTATGTCGTCTGCCCGGCCGCCAATTCGGCTGCGGACACTCCGGCTGCGGAGTACAACCTGGTATTGAGCACCCTGCCGATTACGGCTGCACCCATTGCCTGGGATGTGTACTGGGTGGTGGTGCTCGATCCCGCTATGCCGGTGAATATCACCAGTGAAAGCGACTTGTTGATGGCCGAACAGAAGTCGTTCTCTCCGGCAAGCGATTTTCAATTTGCGGATATCCCCGGCGTTGCCCTGTTGCGAAAGTACCTGCACATTAACTCGCTGGAAGGCTTGAGCCCGTTCGCGCTCGCCAGCGGCGATCTTCCGAAATTGATCATGGTGCCGGCGCATATTGCCATTCGAGCCAGCGCCGTGGATCCGGATGCTCCCCCGCCGCAACCCACTCCACGTACCAGCGCTCAACCGCGTTCCTCGCCCAGTCCCGCCGGACGGTGACCGCCTCCCGTTTCATGTTGAATCAGGCTGAGGTTTCGGCCCAAATGAGTGTGTTGCATTCCGGGCCAACGGCCAACGGCCAAATACCAACGGCGCTCCCTGAATTCAGTTTGTTCCCCACCGCTGATACCTTTATCCTGAAGCTATGTTTTCAGTCTCTGCCACGCATCCCGCTGAGGGCCCCGGCGCGAGCCGCGCAGCTCAAGCCGAAACGGCGCCGCTGCAATCCCGGGAAGTTCGTTGTTCCCTGGTAATCATGATGGTGATTTCGTTTTGTCTGCAGCTCGCGGCGATTGGCCTGTTTCACCAATATAAGCAGCGCGCGCAGGACAATCACTTTGGCTACGGGTGGGAGATGGGGAAAATAGGGGAATCTCTGGCCCTGGGCCGGGGTTTCAGTAATCCCTTTGGCGTGCAGACCGGGCCCAGCGCGTGGGAACCCCCGCTGTATCCCTATTTAATCGGCGGAGTGTTCAGGATCTTCGGCATTTATTCGAAAGCCTCTGCCTGGGTGCTGTTAGCGATCAATAGCCTGTTCAATGCCCTCACTTGTGTCCCGGTTTACTTTATGGCGCGGCGCACCATGGGCGGCAAGGTGGCGCGGTGGTCGGCGTGGACGTGGGCGCTGTTTCCTTATGGAATGTACTGGGCGATTCATTGGATTTGGGATACTACGATCTCGCCCTTCCTGCTGGCCGTCGTCTTTTGGGTGGCGCTCGAACTGGCGGAGCGCGCGGATGCCGCTAAGCTCTGGATAGCCTTTGGCGCGCTCTGGGGCGTGCTGGCGTTGATGAATCCTTCCTGCCTGTCGTTTCTGCCCGTCTGCCTGCTCTGGATCTGGTATCGCCGCGTCAGCGCCGGCCAAAGAGTTGTCGCAGGCACGGCTTTGGCGCTGCTGCTGATGGCCGGTTGCATGTCGCCCTGGCTGATCCGGAACTACAAGGTGTTCGGGAAGTTCGTTTTTATTCGCGACGATTTTGGCCAGCAGCTGCGGCTGGGCAACGGTCCGTTTACCGACGGCTCTTCCATGGTCTATTTGCAGCCGAATCTGGACCCGGCGGAACTGGATCGTTTCCGCCGCATGGGCGAACTGCGGTATGCCGAGCAGCGCAAGCAGGAAGCGTTTACGTTTATCCGCGAAAATCCAGCGCGGTTTGCCGCCATCAGCTTCAACCGGTTTGTTTATTACTGGGATGGGGGCACAAAACGCGGAGAGGGAATCGCTATCACCACGCTGCGTGACTCGCTGATCCTGGCGATGTCCGTTCTGGGGATATGGGGCCTGGGACGGGCGGTGCGGAAGCGCAAGCCCGGCATAGGGCTATTTGTGTGCTTGATGTTGTCCTATCCCACGGTGTACTACTTCGTCTATCCGCACCCGCGTTATCGCCATCCGATCGAGCCGGAGCTGATTGTGCTGGCCGTGTTCCTGATCTCGGAGATCGAGAGGCGGCAACAAGCAAACCGGCGGTATGGGAGTCCGCTTTCCCAGGGGTGTTC
Source organism: uncultured Terriglobales bacterium (assembly GCA_964619235.1). Lineage (GTDB taxonomy): Bacteria > Acidobacteriota > Terriglobia > Terriglobales > Acidobacteriaceae > CAZUCM01. The sequence continues at coordinate 1,032 of CAZUCM010000299.1, read as the reverse complement.
CTGATCCCGAAAAAGATAGCCCCATCCCGAAGGATGGGGCTGGAGGAAGGAAGGTACAGCTCAGGCTTGCATCCGGGCCGCTTCTGTTCGCCGCACCACATTCACTGCGGAGCCGTTTTTGCATGTCAATACCATGGTTTGCGAACAGGCGTTGCAGACCCAGACGAAATGGGGGAGGGAATGATCCCGGGATTGAACTACGTAGAGCTTTCCATCATGGAGGTATCGAAACTCAGTCGAACATCCCGGGTTAGCACAGTGGGCAACCATCAGGAACCTCCTAACACTTTCAGCACCCGCGGCGTCGGACGCCGGCCAAGGCTGGGTTGTGATCACGCAGTAGCTTTCAGGCAGTCCTCGCTACGCACCCGCTCAAGGCAGGCGGACATGAAGGCCGCGTTGGACGGCAATACGATAAATCTGGTTTTTGCGGGGGGCTTGGGGCTGGCTGCCATCAGCGCATCTGCGCTCACCAGTGGCGGCCGGTCTCCAATTACGATGACGTCAAAGGAGGACGAACTCAGCAGCCGTTCAGCTTCGGTTGCGTCCCATGTGGTGGAGGTGGTGAAATTGCTCGTTTCGAGTTCCCGCTCCAGCCCGATCAGAGCGTCCTCGTCGGTGTGCACGATGAGAATACTTTGTCTTTTCGAAGACATATTGCGGTTCTCCAAAGTTCCTGTAAGCGGGACCGAAAACTAAAGTAACCGCCACGTGCAATGTAGATCAGAACGCATTGGATGGCGATTAGATCTTGATTAAAAGAATATTAGAGCTTTGTAATCTTGATTCCCTCTGTAACCACCAGGCAACGCCCGCGGATACGCGCTTAGTCAATTCGGGGGATGGCGGGATGGGGCGGCCTTCGCCCGGTCATGGAGAGTGACGCGTGGCGTTTCCCGGTCTTACACTAAGCTGATCGGCCGGTCTGGAAAGGAATATCGCTCTCATGTACGAAGCATCCCATCCGTCCGCGGGGATCTATGTCGATCTGCGCAGCGATACTGTAACCCGGCCTACGCCGCAGATGCGCGC
>CAZUCM010000298.1:0-4617 GCA_964619235.1 uncultured Terriglobales bacterium | reverse complement strand
TGTTGCGGCTGCATCCTCCGCAAAGGGCGGTGCAAACCGCCGTTGTGGCCGGCGCGATTGCTTGGGGTTTGGTTTTTCTGGCGGTGCGTTTTTGGGGACTCAGGACCTTGCGTTTGGCCACTTTGCTGCCGGTGATTCTGGGTGTGGGTTTTCTGCTGCGGATTGCCGCGCCCGCCCTCGATAGCCGGCTCTCTGCCCGTCCGGTGGCCCTTGCCCTTCGCGGCCAGACGCCTTCTTCCACCCCTGTGGCCGTTTACAATATCGACCGCGAATTAGAGTATGGCCTGAACTTTTACCTGGACCGGCCGGTTTCACGATTCGAGCGGACGGAGAAAACGGCGGCCGGTGGTCTTGTGCTTATTGTTCACCATGTTCCCCTGGCAGAGGTGCAAGGGCTGGCCCCGAATTCCAGGTTTACGCTGCTGGATACATTTCCCGCACAGGACTTGAAGTTCTATTGGGTTACGGGCAACTGAGTAATCAGGGAATTGTGTAATTGCACCCGGACCCGGCAGGCAACCCACTCTGTCCGGCCGGAAGGCAAAAACGCAGCTTTGGCTGGCCGAAAACCGCAGGCATAGTGGCAATTACCCGATTCCTCCATCGCTCGATCACCTGATTGCCCATTTCCTCGTTTGCATCCTAAGAGAGGAAGAGCTGTTTACATTTGTTATTCTTCCCTTTGCGCTGGGAAGAAAACGCAATAGACTGCTAAAAACCTATCGTGACTGCACAGGCATGGACGGCAAATTCCGGGATTGAAGTGCTCGACCTGAGGCATTTTGCGGCCTCGGCACTGAGACCATTGCTGGAAGAGGAAAAATCGCTTTGGGGCCGTGTGCTGGACTGGGATTACGGCAGTTCCGCCGAGATGATTCTGCGCTATGCGGAGGGAAAGATTCTTCCCGGCTACGTGGCCGTTCAGCATGGCCGGGTGGAAGGTTACTGTTTCTTCGTTTACGAAGGCAGCAAGGGTGTAATTGGGGATCTATTCGTTCGCCAGGGGCAGGATTCGAGACGCGAAACCGAATATAGCCTTCTGGCCCATACCCTGGCCACACTGCAACAATCTCCCGGAGTACGCCGGGTTGAAGCGCAGCTGCTGCTGCACGAAACCGGCGCCGTGGCCGAGCCTTTTCTCCACGAAGGGTTTCGGCAGCATCCCAGGCTCTTTATGGTGATGCCTTTACAAGCGGAAGGGAAGTCGCGGCAGATCGCGCTTCCGGCCGGCATCGAAGTGCGCCAGTGGAGCGAGCCGGACTATCATCCTGCGGCGGCTTTGATCACCGCCGCCTATACCGGCCATATCGATGCGGACATTAACGACCAGTATCGCAGTCCCAACGGTTCGCTCCGCTTCTTGAACAACATTGTGCGCTTTCCCGGTTGCGGAGTCTTCGACAACGCCGCGTCCTTTGTGGCCATCGATCCATCCACCCATGCCATGGTTGCCCTGGTGCTGTGTTCGCGGGTAAAGGACGACGTAGGTCACGTCACTCAGGTGTGTGTTGCGCCCGAGTGGCGCGGGCGTAAGCTGGGCGAATCCCTCATGCGAATGACCGTGGCCGAACTGCAGCGTCGCGGTTTTTCCAAGCTGACGCTGACGGTCACCAGGAACAACCGTGCGGTCGATCTGTACCAGCGCCTCGGTTTTGGAATCGGCCGGGTGTTCGATGCCTTTGTGTGGGACGAGTGAAGCATCCGCCGGCAGAGCTGTCTTCGCGGCAAACGTGGCCGCTGATATCGGCCATAATGGCGCTGGCTGCCGCGCTGCGGTGTTTCCGTCTCGGAGATAAGAGCTTTTGGCTGGATGAAGGCAGCAGTTGGGCGATTGCCCATTTGCCGCCCGCCCAATTCTGGTATCGGCTGTGGTCGCAAGAGTTCAACATGGTGGCCTACTACGAACTGCTGCGTGCCTGGTTGCACCTGGGTTCCAGCGAGGCCATGATTCGCGCTCTTTCGGTGATTCCCGCGGTGCTCACCGTCCTGCTGGTATACGAACTGGGAAATCACCTCTTCGACCGCCAGACGGGGCTGCTGGCTGCGCTACTGCTGGCCGTTCATCCGGCCCACGTGGCTTATTCGCAGGAAGCCCGCGGCTACGCTCTGGCGATCCTTTTGTGTCTGCTTTCAACCCGGCTTTTTGTCCGGGTGATGGAATCGCCCGGATGGGGCTACGCAGCGCTTTATGCGCTGGTGAGTGCGCTGGCCATTTATACGCATTTTTTCGCGGTATTGATTCTTGCGGCGCAAGCCGCATCGTTGCCGGCGTGGCCCCGGCCGCAATTTCCTTGGAGGCGGCTGCTGACGGTCGCGGCGGCCATTGTGGCGCTGGCGGTTCCGGCGGCGATTTTTGTCCTGACGCGTGACATCGGACAGCTTTTGTGGATCCAGCACCCAAATCTGCATTCCTTGCTGCAGCTCGCGGGGGTCTGGTTCGGCAATGGCGTGCGCATCTTGTGTTTTGTTTTGTTGGGGGCCATCGCCGTCAGGGAGTTCGCGCATCTGCGCCGGAGCGAAAGTGCCTGGCCTTACGCCCTGCTGATGAGCTGGGTCATGACGCCATTTCTGCTCCTGCTGGCGCTATCTTTCCGCAAACCTGTATTGACGCCCAGGTTCCTGCTGATCTGCCTGCCGGCCATTGTCATACTGGCGGCGCGCGGGGCGTGCCTGCTGAGGCAAACCCGGTGGCCGCTTGCCGTCTATGCCTTGCTGTTGGTGCTGCTGGGGGCTTCGTTGCATAGTTACTACCGCCGCCCGAAAGAGGATTGGCGTGCCGCCACAGGTTTTGTGCTCTCCTCCGTGCAACCCGGGGATGCCGTATTGGTCTGGTATCCGGAGCCGTTTCAGTATTACCGCGAGCGTTTTTCCGTACGGGTTCCGATCCACGAGTTTGATTCCCGCGGCGAGCCGATGCAATTCGACTCTCTCGTGGGGAGCGTGCCGCCCTATCCGCACGTATGGCTGGTTGGGTATTCCTGGTGGGCCAAAGACGCTAATTATATTGCCATTTCCACTGCGCTGGAGCGTGACTACCACGCGCGGCAGGAGAGCGAATTCACCGGTGGAATCAAAGTCGTGCGGTATGGGCCGTAGTGCATGAGAACTCGACGGAGACTTCGGTCCTGCCGCCTTGCAAAAGGTGAACTTAGTGTTTCAATATCCACATCAGCCAGCCGGCAGCTATGACACCGCCGACAAACAGCGAGAGACAGTAGGCGCCGTATTTGAGCATTTCGCGCGGGGTGTTCCGCTGGGTGATGCCGAATACGACAGAGACAAAAACCGCGAACAAAAGCGCGGCGCTGAAATGGGAGAGCTCCAGGTTCATTGCTTCTTCCTTAAAGCGATATGAAAAGCGTCCACCGCGCATATCACGTTCAACAGACCGGCGGCGACAATGAATTTGGTTCCGTAGTCGGCCGTCGCGCGAAAAATGGCTCCCTCGCCCCAGCCCAGGCTCTTGCTAAGTATGTACATTCCACCCGCGCCCACATCCCCGATAAATCCGAGCATGTCAAGAATGTCTCCCGTATTCGGGGAGTACACCTTGCCCTGCATCGCCAGCCCCAGCAGGAACATGGGGATGATGGAAGCCATCAGCAGAAATCCGCGAATCCACCGTTTCTGCAGGATGTGCCCCAGGCCGGGTACCAGCCAGCCGGCGGTGGGCGCTACCACCGCCATCACAGTGAGGGGATACGCGGTTTCCTCGCGCGGTTCTGCCTTTTGTGTGTTGCTCTTGGCTGTCATCAGATGATTACGATCTCCTGCTGAATTTTACCCGTTACTTCGGCGCCGTGCTCCCTGATCAGCACATCCACCTCGCTGCGCACGCCAAATTCCGGCAGGTATACGCCAGGCTCCACCGAAAAACACGAATTGACCAGGAGTTCGCGCTCGTCTTTGGTTTCCAGATTATCCATATTTGCGCCGTTGCCGTGGACGGCCTCGCCGATAGAATGTCCGGTGCGGTGAACGAAATACTGCCCATAACCTGCGCGCTCAATAAACTGTCTGGTTGCCTGGTCAACTTCCCAGCCGCAGATGCGCCGGCCGGCGGCGATTGCTTCCTGTGCCGTCTGAACGCCCGTATTGCGGGCGTCGCGCACAATGTGAAAGATTTCCCGTATGCGTTCGCCGGGCGCTTCTCCTACAAATCCGGTCCAGGTGATGTCGTAATAAACCGCCCGCGGCGTTTGCTGTTTGGCCCAAATATCCAATAAAACGAAATCGCCCGGCCGGATCGGAGCCGAGCACTCCGCCGAAGGCCCATAATGCGGATTCCCGCTGTTGGCGTTGACAGCCACGATGGGCGGATCGTTCTCGTTGGTCAATCCCTCACGGCGCATGGCTTCATCGATCCACTGCTGAATGGCGAACTCGTTCGTGCCGCCATTTCGCACCCGCCGCCCGATTTCTTTGAAAGCCTCCGCAGTCACGGCATCGACGATGCGGCCGGCCGCAAAATGGCTGGCTACCTGTTCCTCGGTCCAGGTGGCTTCGAACTGCGCCACCAAATCGCCCGAGGTCACCACCTCTGCTCCCAGGCTCCGCACCAGTTCCACGGTGCCTGCATCCACCAGTCCGATGTAAGGCACCATGTTCCGGGCCGAA
>CAZUCM010000297.1:0-4632 GCA_964619235.1 uncultured Terriglobales bacterium | reverse complement strand
ATATGATCAGCAGCGCCGGATTGAAGCGCCAGCGGCGCAAGCGGACTTATCTGCGAATCGTGCAGCCGCTGGAGCTGCGCGACGGCGATAAGACCATCGGGATATACCCCGGCGACGGCTATTCGGTGCGCTATACCATCGATTTTCCCCATCCTGTCATTGGCCATCGCAGCTTCGAGGTCGACTTATCCGCCGGCCAGTACCGCAAGGAAATCGCACCCGCGCGCACCTTCGGCTTTCTGGCCGACGAGCGGGTACTGCGTAATATGGGACTGATCCGCGGAGTCTCGCGGGACAACTGCGTGGTCCTCACCGACACCGGGGTGGCCAACCCGCCACTGCGGTTTACCGACGAGTTCGTACGCCATAAAGTTCTGGACCTGATTGGAGATCTGGCACTGTTGGGCCGCCAGATTCTGGGACATGTGGTGGCTAACCGGGCAGGTCATGCCATGCACACCGCCCTGGTTTCCCGGATCCTGCGCGATCGCTCCTTGTGGGAAGAATCCACCTATCCCGTGGCCGCCGTTCCGGAGCCCGCCGCAGTCGGCATTTAAGTCGGGATCTGAGCAATGAGTTCCAGCCAGCAAGCCCGCCACTGCGTCGATCTTCCGAAATCGATGCTCACGGTTCCCAACTTGCACACAAAAAAACCGGCTCGCAGCCGGGTTGGTCTATTCCTCTTGGCTTAATGCGATTCGCTGCTCCTTACGCTTCCGCCTTGCTCCAAACACGGGATCCGGAAGAAACCAGGGGAATCATCTGGTCGCAGTTGGCGGCGATGAAGGCGGTCAGTTGCTGGCGGGCGGCATCGGTCAAGGCGAGCAGCTTCAGGCCGCTGCGGCCATCGTCGGTGCTCCAGGCAACTTCTCCGCGGCATTCGATGGCGCGGTCGTTGGGCAAGGACAATTTGAGGCGAAGCTTGGTGCCCGGCGCCAGACGGCGTGGCGCACGCACCGCCAGTCCGCCTTCGCTGAGATTGGTGGTCACCAGCGAGTACACTATGCCGTCGCCCGTATCCACGGAGATGGGAATCTCGATGTCCAGGCGGAAGTAGCGGCGGCGTTCGCGCACCATCAAACCCAGGGCAGCCCGGAAGGTCCGGCTGGCCCGCTCCACCGAAAGCGGCTTCTCCAATACGAAGTTGGCGCCCAGCCCGAAAGCGTTCCGCAAGGTGCTGCCCTCGTTGATGACGGCGAACACGATGGAGGAGCGATTGGAGGTGCCTTGCCGCAATCGCGGCACAATGTCGGTGGCCCCCGGCATATTGCCGCAATCCACGATCACCGCGTCGAACTTACGGCGTGCCAGCAAATCGGCGGCATCGTTGGAGGTAGGCGTCAAAAGCAGATCGACCCCCACGTCCTGCAGCACGCGGTGCAGGATGCGAATCACTTCGCGGTCCGCGGAAAGGAGGAGGGTTTCCAACGCCATGGCTGTATCGTGAAGCAAAAACGCTCCGCTGGCGAATCACGGAAGTAACACCGATCCGGCGGCCAGGACTAAAGTCCAGCACGCAGCTTCTGCCATCCCCCGCCAATTCAGCCCGGCTCCCTCAAAAATGCCCCAAAAAAGCCACTTCCGTATTGCGCACTGGGGCGGCAAACCGCTACAAATCGTTATGGAGCGGCATGAAAAAAATCGTCTATTTGTCCCTGGGCTCGAATCTTGGCGACCGCGAGGCCAACCTGGACGCCGCAGTGGAGCGATTGCGCGAGCTCGGGCGGATTACCGCCATTTCATCGCTTTGGGAAACCGAACCGGTGGACAACGCTTCCCAGCCCTGGTTTTTGAACTGCGCCGTGGGGCTGGAAACCGATCTGATGCCCCGGCAACTGCTGGCGCGCACGCAGCAGATCGAACACGGCCTGGGGCGCCAACGACCGCAACCCGCCGCCACTTTCAAAGGGCCGCGCACGCTCGACATCGATATTCTGCTCTTTGGCAGGGTCGTGGTGGATACGGCCGGCCTGGTGATTCCGCATCCGGCCATGCATCAACGCCGCTTCGTGCTGGAGCCTTTGGCGGAGATCGCGCCCGAAGCACGCCATCCGGTGCTCAATCTCACCGTGCGCCAGATGCGCCAGGCCGTCACCCACGCCGGGCAAGCCGTCAGAAAATTGAGTCATCGGGCAATTGAGTAATCGGGATAGAAAATTACCCAATTCCTCAATTTCTCATTTACCCGATCTGCCTTACGGAATAATCAGTCGCGAGGAGGAATCCTGCGCTCCGGCAATCGCCGAGTCCTTGCGCGGGAACCCGTTTTCCACAAAATCCAGGAATGCGCGCGAATGCGGGCGTCCGTTGGTGCGCGAAAGCCCGAGACGAAGCAAAAAGACCAGCACCTGCAGCACCTCCGAATCGCGCAAGGTCGATTGGCCGAGCTGTTGTTGCTCCAGTTGGCGGTACTCGGCAATCAGCTTCTGCATTTCGTCCGAGATTCCCTGTTGCACCGGGTTGGCAACCGGCGGTTCGTACACCAGGTTGGAATTGACCAGGGTTTCGTAACTCTTCGCCAGCGCCGTCAGAACGGCGATCATGTCTCGATCGTGCAGCGAGCGGTCGCGCCGCGCGGCCTCCGACACCGTGTAACCCAGCCCAATCACCAGCGACTCCAGGCGATAGACCAGATCTTCTGGAATCGCCACCTGCGCGAAATAGACGGAGGGATCCAGCGCGCTCAACTCCATCGGCCGTTCCTGGCGGCGCGCCTGCCGCAGGTATGGACACTCGCCGGGGCAATCCAGCGTCACTTCGCGTTCGGTACCGCAGCAAACGGGACAGATGCGCCCGTGCACCGCCGGGCAAAAGCGTTTTTCTTTGCGGGTTTCGCAGACAGCACAGGCCAAGACAGACTCCCAGCAAGTCATTATGCCATGCGCGCCCCGGGGAAGGTGGGCAGCGAGCCAGCACTGGAGAATTGCCGGCGGGCAACCCGTGTTCCCGGCAGGCCGCAGCCCAAAATGCGCGTTTTTGAGCTGAAAATCAACCCATACTTTAAAATAAACCGCTAAACAAGCGGTTTTCCCGTTGTATTTATCCTTGCGGCCCGTTTAGAATCCGGTTGCGAATCCGGCGTATCCGGCTCCCGAAATTCAGAAGGAGGAAATGCATGGCAGCAGGCATGACGAAAACCCAGTTGGTCCGCGCTATGGCGGAGAAGGTTGGGACGAACAACAAAACCGCAGCGACCTTCCTGCAAACGTTGACCGACGTGGCGGTAAAAGAGACCAAGAAGAACGGTGTATTCGTCCTTCCCGGCCTTGGCCGCTTAAAGAAGTCGCAACGGAAAGCTCGTGTGGGCCGCAATCCCCAGACCGGCGAACCCATCAAGATTCCCGCCAAGACCGTGGCCAAGTTTTATCTGGCCAAGGCGGCGAAGGACTCCATCGCTCCCAAAAAGTAGTGCCATCGCAGCAATGTAAAAAGCCGGCGCATGCGCCGGCTTTTTACTGCCTACTCCCACTTCTTTTTCAATTAACGGTTTCGAACTTTTCCTTGGGATGCTGGCACACCGGGCAGCGGTCGAAGTCAACTTTCTCGACCGTGTAACCGCAGACGGCGCAAACATAGTAGCTGGTCTTGCCTTTTTTCTCGGCCAGCGTGGCCAGAGCCTGCTTGTACATCCGCGCATGCTCCTTCTCCGCCTCCAGAGCACCCTTAAAAGTGCGCAGCGCAGCCGAGTTCTTTTGCGCCTCCGCTTCCGCGATGAATTCCGGATACATCACGTCGCGCTCGTATTCCTCGCCGGCAATCGCCGTCAGAAGATTTTCTTGCGTGGACTTGACGGCATGGGATTCAATCTTGGCTTCGGCAGTACCCCCCAGCTTGCGGATGACCGCGGCGTGGTTGGCGGCATGGATCTGTTCCGCCCGGGCGGCGGCGCGGAAAAGACTGGCCACCTGGCCATAGCCCTCTTCGTCGGCCTTCCTGGCAAACAACGTGTACTTGGCGTTGGCATTGCTTTCGCCGTTGAATGCGGTCAGCAGGTTTTTTAAAGTCGTTTCAAATTCGGGTTTGACTGCGGATGTCGACATGAATGCACCTCCAAAAGCCCAATTTTACCCGAGCAGCCGGATTTCGTGTTGTGACGGATGAACATGCAATGCCGCAAGCGAAAGTGCACGGCATGAGATGGGGCGAGTACTGGATGGGCGTTTACGCGATCTCCACCATCGCGTCCACCGGACCCCTTCCTCAATTTCCTGACTTCTTGCCATGGAAGCCCGAAGGATTTCGGTCGGCCATCGGCGCGGCAAACGTGGCGCAGGCGCCCCGCCTGCGGGCCCTCTGTGGTGGTAGATCAACGTTGTGATTGAGTCAGGTTTGGACCGCGCTATGCCGTGCGCTACGATTCTCCCGCTCGTAGGCTGAGCCTTTCCATGGCGCTTACCAAGAGAACTCGCGGGTATCTTCCGCACTGGGAAGCGGAGGGCGGAACTTATTCCGTCACTTTCCATTTAGGCGACTCTTTACCTTCCAATGTGCTTGCAAAATTGACCCGGCAACGGGAGGCGATCAAGGTGTTATTGCGCTTTGGCCGGCAACTCATACCGATGGAGTCCGTTCGGGCACATCAGCTCCACCGCAAGCAGATTCAGGAATACCTGGACGCGAATCATGGCGAGT